>JALYLP010000469.1 GCA_030774195.1 Actinomycetota bacterium
CGTCGGTGCGTCGCCGTGCTGCCGACGGTGCCACTCGTCCGCCTTCTGCTCGAACCTCCGGCGGCCCTCTTCGTTCCATGGGCCGGGACCGTGGCCGTGTCCGCCCCAGCGGCCGGCGCCGCGGAAGATCCCTCCGATCAGGAAGAACGCCCCGAACAGGAACAGCGGGAAGAGGAAGAACCCGGGGAAGAAGACCGGTCCGCGGTCACCCACGACATGGACGACCTGCACCTCTTGGCCATTCTGCTGGGCAACCTGGACCTGCTCGATGCCCTCGGTGATGCCGTTGCGCTCACCGGCTCGGTAGGCGCCAACCCCGATGCCGATCCCACCGAAGATCAGCACCAGCAAGGCGATGATCGCGAATCCTCGACGCATCGTGAACCTCCTTCGTCTCGCGTCTGCCTCCACGATGCCGCTCAGATGTGAAGGGCTCATGAAGGAGCGAAGGAGGTCTATCGGGACGATGCGAACCGGTCGGTGGCGCGGATAAGCTCCCCCTGGATCCCCGGCTGACTGCTCGCATGACCTTCGTCATCCACCACAACGAGCTCCGCGTCCGGCCATGCCTGCTTGAGCTCCCACGCGTTGGCGATCGGCGCCATGAGGTCTTGGCGACCGTGCACCAGGACCCCGGGGATGTCCGCCAGCAGGGACGCGTTCCGGAGCAGGATCCCGTCCTCCAGGAAGACGTCGTGCCGGATGTAGTGCGTGACGAGGCGAGCGAACGCCAACGCGAACTCAGGATCGGTGTAGCGCTCATCCAGGGGGCCGGTGGGCGGCCACTCCGGTGTCGCGGACTCCCAGGTGCACCATGCGAGCGCGGCGCGCCGCCGGACCTCCGGGTCCGGGTCGTGCAGCATCCGCGAGTACGCCTCGACGATGTCCCGGTCGCGTTGGTCGTCGGGAACGCCTTCGCGAAGGGCCGCCCACTGCGCGGGGAACAGCGTCGCGACGCCACCTCGGAACCACCAGTCGGCCTCGGCGCGCCGGCCGGTCGTGACACCCCAGAGGACGATCTCGCTGACCCGGTCCGGATACGCCTCGGCGTAGGCGAGCGATAACGTGCTGCCCCACGACCCGCCGAGCAGTAGCCATCGGTCGACGTTCAGATCCCGCCGGAGCAGCTCCATGTCCGTGACGAGGTGCTGCGTCGTGTTGGTCGAAAGGTCGATCTGGCGCTCGCTGGCGTGCGGCGTGCTCCGGCCGCATCCGCGCTGATCGAACAGCACGGCGCGATACGCGGCCGGATCGAACAGCCGGCGGTGCCACGGCGTGCACCCCGAGCCGGGTCCGCCATGGACCACGAGCGCCGGCTTGCCGTCCGGGTTGCCGCACGTCTCCCAGGAGACCAGGTTGCCGTCACCGACATCGAGCATGCCGTGCTCGTGGGGCTCGATCGCCGGGTAGCTCATCGAGGCTGTCTGATCCTGAGGTCCCGACCGCCCTCGTCCAAGAGCTTCAACAGTTTCGTCCCCTCCACCATGAGCTCTCCTTTCGCCGTCTTCGACAGGCGTTCCAAGGGTTCGATCTCCAGAGCCGCGCGTTCACCCTCCCGCTTGATCGTCCACATCGCGGGACGAACCCGTCGATGAGGACCACGCGCCGATCGCGGCTCGTGACCACCCGGGCCCGGTGTTCCTCGGGGAGGATGCGCGATCGGTCGGCGTGCCCCAGCGTCGCGTTGTCGAATTCGGGCAAGAAGCGAGCGGGTGCGGGTGAGGCCGGATCGGGCAGCGGCGCTCCCGGCACATCGAACAGTTCGCGTCCGTGCTCGTCGCAGAAGGTTCGGAGTGGCGGACGGAGCCGCTCGAGGACCTCGCGCATCGCGGCCGATCCCGACCACGCCTGCACGTCGCTGACGCTCGACGGGCCGAACGCAGCCAGGTACCGCAGGACTAGCCTCGCCGCGTGCTCGGCTTCGCTCGACTGATCGCTCATGCGGCGTTCCCTGCGCCGGTCGTCTTCACGTCCGAGGGGCTGTTCTTCGCGGGCATGGGTGCGGCGGTCGGCGCGTACTGGGTGGCGCATCATCGCGAAGGCATGCCCGGGAGGGTCGCCGTGGTCGGCCTCGGCATCGCCGCTGTGGGCTGCTTGGGCGTCGCGACCATCCTGCCGTTCATCATCGGTCCCGGCTCCCTGAGCCGTCCGGCCTCGACGGGTCTGCTGGTCATCGTGTCGCCGCGGCCTGGGGAGATCTTTCGAGGAGATCCGGCGACGGTGCCCGTTTCTCTCAGCCTGAGCGACGCGACGATCGTTCCGATCACGACGATCCACGTCGTTCCGAACCAGGGTCACATCCATCTCTACCTCGACGGTTCGGTCGTCGCCATGACGGGCCTCCAGACCAGCCTTTCGGTCTCCCCCGGAACGCACACGCTGCGTGCGGAGTTCGTCGCCTCGGATCACGGTCCGTTCCATCCGCCCGTCACGGCGGAGGTGACGTTCGAGGCCCAACCACGGTAAGGGGCCGCGTCGGCTAGCCTCGGAGGGATGGATCGCGAGGGTCTTCTCCCCACGCCTCCGACCGGATCACCCGTCCCGACCCTGCTCGCGGAGCGATATCGGCTCGATCGCTCACTCGGCAACGGCGGGATGGGCGAGGTGTTCGAGGCCACCGACCTGACACTCCACCGGAGCGTGGCGGTCAAGCTCATGTCGCCGTCGCTCGTCCAAGACGAGCCGGCACGCGCGCGGTTCCTCCGGGAGGCCCGGGCGCTCGCGCAGGTGAACTCACCGAACGTGGTCGCGGTCTACGACGCCGGAGGAGACGCCGAGCGCCCGTACCTGGTGATGGAGCTCGTCGAAGGCACGACGCTCGACCAAGAGCTCCGGCGGGCCGGGCGCGTCGAGCCGGCGCGTGCGGTCGCCATCGCCACGGACATGGCGAGCGGTCTCGCCGCGGCGCACGAGCGCGGCATCGTGCACCGTGACGTGAAGCCATCGAACGTGTTCCTGACGCCGTCGGATGCAGCGAAGATCGGCGACTTCGGCATCGCGCGCCTGGAACGCCCCGACGCGACGCTGACCCTGACCGGGCAAACGTTCGGCTCGCCTCCGTACATAGCGCCGGAACAAGCGACGGGCGGGAAGGTCGATGCGCGGGCCGATCTGTACTCGCTGGGCTGCGTGCTGTTCCAGGTGCTCGTGGGGCGCCGTCCGTTCTCCGGCGACGACGCCGTGTCGCTCGTGTATCAGCACGTCCATTCGACGCCACCGCGCGTCGATTTACTCGTTCCAGCGGTCCCTGCCGAGCTCGGTGCGCTTGTCGCCGACTTGATGGCGAAGGATCCCGACGACCGGCCTGCGTCGGCCCAGGAGGTTCGGCGTGCGCTCGAGTCGGTCCCGACCGAGCCGATCGCGTCGACGACTACCACAGCGACCGCGGTCCTGCCGCGCCGGGCGCTGGAGCTCGGGCAGCGGCGGAAGCCATGGTGGCCGGTCGCGGCGGTGATCGTCGGTGCCGTCGCGCTGCTCGCGCTCCTGGTCGCGCTCCTCGCGGGCGGTGACCCCCGGCCGGCGTCGAGCCCGACCCAGCAGGCGTCGACCACCCCTTCGTCCCCCGCCACCTCATCGTCCTCACCCTCGGTGGCCGGACCGCAGACCCCGGCAACGGCCGGGGCCGCGCTGCTCGCGTTGACGCAGCAGCTCCAGGACGCCGGAGCGATCGACCACCATCTGGCGCAGGACATCCAGCATGCGGTCGACGAAGTCGTGAACGGGCAGGGCCACGGCCATGAGGGTGACGCCAGCCACACGCTCAGTGACCTGAAGGACAAGATCTCCGAGGCCGCAGACCAAGGAACGCTCTCGGCCGCCGACGCCCAGCAGCTCACCGACGCGATCGATCGGCTCGAACAGACCCTCTCCTCCGGCGGCGACTGACCGCGGCTCGTCACGACGACCGTTCGCGTGAACGCGCGTAGGCTGGGGTCGAGCGTCGACGGCGGAGGAGGCCGAGATGGACACGAAGAGCGATGTCCGCCAGACGATCGAGGGGGCCCGGGACGTGATCAGCGTCCGGCGCGTCTTCGGTGAGCCGTACGAGAAGAACGGTGTCACCGTGATCCCAGCGGCGCGCTTCCAGGGTGGCGCCGGCGGCGGTGGCGGCGACAGTCCGAAGGGAGAAGGCACCGGGATCGGCGCCGGGTTCGGCGTCATGGCGCGGCCGGCGGGCGCATTCGTGATCCGTGGCGAAGAGGTCGACTGGCGTCCGGCGATCGACGTGAACCGCGTGATCCTGGGTGGTCAGCT
>JALYLP010000470.1 GCA_030774195.1 Actinomycetota bacterium
GAACAAAGCTACGTAGTCGGTCGCCCCCGATGGATCGAACGTATGCGTCGGGGGGATGACGTAGTAGTCCATCAGGGCCGCCGAGGTGAGCACGCAGACCACGCCCGAAGAGAGCCTGCCGATCAGCGTCGCGAGCACAACCACGACCAAGAACGGCAGGCCAACGAACCGATCGAAGGATGAACGTTCGGCGACGAAGACGGCGATCCAGGGACTCACCAAGGCGAGCAACATCCCGACCGCGATCCGGTTTCGCGAGGTCGGGAAGAACAGCCGTGCCGTGTCGCGCCGGTTCATCAGCCCCAACGGTAGGCTATCCCGGTAGGAACGCGCGTTCGGGATCGATCTCCCTGTGCGACGTGACGCCCGGGAGAGGATCGTCTGGTGCAGAGAGATCGCGACGCGAGATTCTCGTACTCCGTCTCGCCGCTGGCAGGAAGCGCCGTTCGGATCCAGCTCCTCGGCGAAGTCGATCTCGAGGTGGAGGATCGGGTCCGTGCAGCGCTCGGCGAGGCTGCGGATGCGGCCGAGGACTCGCTCGTCGTCGACCTCAGCGGGCTGACGTTCCTCGATTCGACGGGACTTCGCCTCCTGATCGAACTCAGGGAGCGGCTGGATGGCGGCAGTCCCGTGTTGTCTCTCGTGCCGGGCAATGCCTCGGTGCAGCGGGTCTTCGAAGTGACGGGCGTCGACAGATCCTTCAACTTCATGATGGCGTACGGTTCGAAGAACGAGGGGCCCACCCAAGCGCCCAACACGCCCGTCGACGCGCAGGACTGACAGCGGGTCACTGCATCTCGGTCGCCGCCTGTGGTGGCGGAGGTTCTCCCGCGGGAGGTTCTGGCGGAGCCGGCTCCGGATCCGGCGACGGCATCGGCGGCGGCGGCGTCGGAGGTGTCGGGACGCGAGAGGTCGCGAGGCGAGAACGCTGGGCCCTCATCGGATCTGTCCTCCTGCCGGCGCGGCCTGAGGGCCACGAAGCGCCTCGTCCGCGCGCGAGGGCCTACCGAAGCGCATCACGTATGCCCCCACCGGTTGATGTTGCCAGCATGAATCGCCCCGGTTGTAGATCGATAGAACGGTCCCGCACTCCGGAGCGGAGCAGACCCTTCCCACGGCGGAGATCCGACCTCTCCTGGGGTTCCCTTCGTGCCATACAGCGCGGGCAGGGATGGAGAGGTCACCTTCCCGTCGGCTCACCTTTTCCATCGTTCCCACCTCCGGATCTGTCAACTTCGGGCGTTCGGGTATCCGTGCGTTACCCACGAGCGCCGGGAGCGAAACTCTCGTGAGGACGGCCGAGGGAACCGCGACATCGACGGACAGGCTACGACGAGGGGGTTTCGACGTCCGATCCTGGGGCAATAACGGACCAGCGAACCCCAGATGGAGGTGGCGGGAACGATGCCGAGGGATCGTTGGAGCGCCAAGCGCGAGCGCCAATACGAGCACATCAAGGAAGGGCTGGAGGAACGCGGCCGCGACGAAGACGTAGCCGAAGAGATCGCAGCTCGGACCGTCAACAGGAACGAGCCCGAAAGGGCGAGTCCAAGACGTCGAGCCCTTCCTCGGTGAAGGACATCTCTTCAGGACGGCGAGGCGGTCTTCGCTCGCACAAGGGCCCGGGCGGCCGGACGTACGACCAGCTCTACAACGAAGCGAAAAAGCGAGGCATCCGGGGACGTTCGAAGATGTCGAAGGCCCAACTCGAGACTGCCCTCGGTCGCAGAGGCTGACCCGAAAGGAATTCCGACCTAGGCGAGGACTTCGAACCACACCGCTTTGGTCCCGTCCTCCGAGAGGCCCCACGATGTCGCAAGCCTGTCCACGAGCTGAAGCCCGTATCCGCCCACACGCTCTTCGTCCAACGACACTCGCTCCCAGCGGAAGTGGTTGCCACCGTCTTCTACGACGACGCGAACCTTCTCATCGACCACCTCGAGCCGCAGAGCGATCGTGCCGTCTGCTCGAGGCTCCCCATGCCGCAAGGCATTCGTGACCAGCTCGCTCACGAGCAGCTCCACATCCTGGAGCGTGCGCTGGTTCAGCCGTGGGCTCAGGTCCCTGACAGCCGCGGCCCTGCCTTCGCCGATGGACGCGAGGGCGAAAGGGAATGAGTGCTCGACGCGAGTCGGTTGATCGTCCTGTCGCACGCTGAAGCCCTACGTGACGAGATCCGTCTGCTCATCGTTCGTCGGATCGTCATCGATCCAGGTGAGCTTCTCGGTCAGGGAGGCGATCTGAAAGACGCGATGGATCGTCGGGTTGCCCGGAATGAGCTCCAGCCGCGGCGCCCCGTTCCGGCCGCTCGAATGGGCTCGCAGGAGAACGCTCAACCCTGAGGAGTCGATGAACGTGAGCCCCCGCAGATCGATCACGACCTTGCGCGACCCCGTAACCTGCGCGGCGGCCAGGGCTCGCTCCAATGGGTCCACTCCCATCAGATCGAGCTCACCACGCAGCCGCAGCACCGAGGATCCCTGGACGTCATCTACCTCGATCTCCAGCGGTGCGCCCATCCGATCCTCGCAACATTTCCGGGCCGATGCTTCGGGTTCGACCTTGAGCCCAGGCCAGCGCCCGCAGGGTCCCGACCTAGGCTCAGCGAATCGTAACGCCTCTCCTACGCTCGGCGGAGGAAGAATGCGATCACCGCGATGACCAGCACGATCAGCAGGATCGTACCGATGATTCCGAGACCGATGGCCGCAAGCATCAGAGCTCTCCTCTCCTCTCGTGGATCCAACCCTCACGGGTCGGATCGCCGACTTGTCCAGACTGACTACCTCTCAACTCATATCCGTGATACCCGGGCGTGAGAGCTGCTAAACGACAGCGAAGGAGAGATCTTGTGTTGAGAGCGCCGACGGTGTCCGTCGTTAGACAGGTGACGGCAGACGGAT
>JALYLP010000471.1 GCA_030774195.1 Actinomycetota bacterium
CCTGGTGACCGAGCTCGGCCGCGAGCAGCGAGAGCGAGCCGGTCCCGGCGCCCACGTCCAGCACGCGCGACGGCGGCGCCGGGAGGAGGCGACGGAGCGCCGCCCTCCAGGCGGCCGCCTCCACCGGATCCGACATCGCGTGACCGACCGAACGGTCGTACTGGTGCACGTCCGCATCCCACCAGTCCCTGATCGAGCCGTGCAGGTCGGGCATCGTCGGTGCGCTCCCCTCCATCCTCAGAACAGCGCCGCGGCGAGCCGACGCCGGTACTCGGGGACGAGCTCGTGCTCGTCCCCGAGCACGGCGAACGAGGTGATCAGGGCCTGTCGGGAGCCGTCACGGTCCTCGGCGAGCGCGGCGATCATGCCGGGGAGCGCCGCCGCCCAGTCGCCGGCCGCCGCGAGCCGCTTGGCCACCGCGAGCGTTCCGTCACCCGCTTCGTCCGCCCAGTCGTGCACCTCGAGCGCCGCACGGAGACGTTCGGCCTCGGGCGCGGGGAGATGCATCGTCACCAGGGTTCGCGCCTCGTCGAACTCGCCACGGTCGATCAGCAGCTTCGCGAGCCCGAGCGCCGCGTCTTCGTTCTCCGGATCCTCGCCGAGGGCATCGCGGAACCCGCGCTCCGCTCCGGCGACGTCGCCCGACTCGGCGGCCTGCTCGGCCTCCTTCGCGTCAAGCTCGGCGCCGGTCGGGAGGATCGAATCGATGAACCGGTTGACCTCCTCCTCCGGATAGGCACCGATGAACATGGAGACCGGCTGGCCGTCGCGGAAGGCGACCACGGTCGGGATGCCCTGGGATCGCACGGCTTGCAGGAGCGACTGACCGACGCCGTTCGCGTCGACGTCCACCTTGGCGAGCAGGAACGCCCCCTCCCGCTCGGCCGCGACCTTCTCCAGCATCGGGCCGAGCGTTCTGCAGGGACCGCACCACTCGGCCCATAGGTCGACGACGACGGGCCGTTCGCTCGAACCCTCGATGACCGTCTGCTCGAACGTCTCGTCGGTTACTTCGACGACGTGTTCCATGGTCGTGCTCATGCTAGAAGACTTCCTTTCCTTCGGATGACCGGCGGATGACCCGGCGGCGGCGCCGCCCATCATCAACGGCAACGCCTCGACCCGCCGTGGTTGTTCCCCCGACGCACCCAGAGGTCGGTCGCGCCCCCGGTGTAGACTCCCCGCAGGGTGCGAGGAAGCACGACGTGTCCGCGCAGGTGACCGAGACGGCCCACGGGTCCCTGGGCCTCGCCGTCGACGATCTGCTGGCCATGCACCGCACCATGGTGACGGCCCGGCTGATCGACGAAGCCGCGCTCCGACAGAACCGGATGGGACGCGCTCCCTTCGTCGTCCCAGTCTCCGGCCACGAGGGCTGCCAGATCGGAACGGCCTGGCCGATGCGCCGCGGCACGGACATCTGGGTCCCGTACTACCGCGACCTCGGCGTGGTTTTAGTCGCAGGGATGACGCCGGAACAGATCTTCCTTGGGGTGTTCTCGAAGGCGTCGGACCCGACCTCGGGCGGTCGGCAGATGCCGAGCCATTGGAGCTCGAAGGAGCTCGGGATCGTGAGCCACTCCTCGCCGATCGCGACGCAGGTGCCGCACGCGGCCGGCATCGCCTACGCCATGAAGTACCGGAACGAAGATGGCGTCGTCGCCAGCTGGTTCGGGGAGGGGGCGACCAGCGAGGGTGACTGGCACGAGGGTCTGAACATAGCCGCGATCCACCGCCTGCCGGTCGTGTTCGTCTGCGAGAACAACGAGTACGCGATCAGCGTGCCGCAGTCCAAGCAGATGGCCGTAGCGGACGTCGCCAGCCGCGCCGAGGGGTATGGGATCCCCGGGTTCGTGGTCGACGGCAACGACGTCCTCGCGTGCTTCCGGGTGATGAAGGATGCGCACGACCGCGCTCGCGCCGGCGAAGGACCGACCCTGATCGAGTGCAAGACGTACCGGTTCCTCCCCCACACGTCGGACGACGACGACAAGTCCTACCGGTCACGCGAGGAGGTCGAGGAACGTCGTAGTCACGATCCCATCGAACGGTTCGCGACGTACCTCGTCGAGGGCGGCATCACCGATCGAGCCGCTCTTCAGACCGTCCACGATGAGGTGAAGACGCAGGTGGAGTCCGCGATCACGGTCGCCTGGGACGCACCCGATCCCGATCCGGCGACGGCGACCCGCCACGTCTTCGCGGAGGGCGACGCGTGACGGAGAAGAATCTCGTGACCGCGATCCGCGACACCCTCCACGACGAGATGGCGGCCGACGACCGCATCGTGCTGATCGGTCAGGATGTCGGCGCGCGCGGCGGCGTCTTCAAGGTCTCCGAGGGGTTCATGGACGAGTTCGGCGAGCAACGCGTGGTTGACGCGCCGCTCGCCGAGTCCGGCATCGTCGGGGTTGCGATCGGGATGGCGCTGCACGGTCTGCTGCCGATCGCCGAGATCGAGTTCGCGGACTTCATCCATCCGGCGTTCGACCAGATCCTGTCCGAGGCGTCGCGCATGCGATACCGGACGAACGGCGACTGGGGGTGCCCGATGGTCATCCGAGCGCCGTGCGGCGGCGGGATCCACGGCGCCCTCTACCATTCGCAATCGATCGAGGCCTTCTACGCCCACATCCCCGGCGTGAAGGTCGTGATGCCGTCAACCCCGGCCGACGCCGCCGGACTGCTTCACACCGCGATCGCCGACCCCGACCCCGTGCTGTTCCTCGAACACAAGAAGTGCTACCGGGTGATCAAGGGTGACGTTTCGGACGTGCCGCGGACCATCCCGATCGGTCAGGCCGACGTGAAGCGGGAAGGCACGGACCTGACCGTCGTGAGCTACGGCTACGACCTCCACCGCTGTCTCGACGCGGCCGCCCGACTCGAGGAGGACGAAGGCATCCATGCCGAGGTCGTCGACGTTCGCTCCCTCGCGCCCCTCGACACCGAGACGATCCTCGCATCGGTGCGCAAGACCGCACGCGCGATGGTCGTGTACGAAGACAACCGGACCTACGGTGCCGGCGCCGAGATCGCGGCGACGATCGCTGAGCAGGCCATGTTCGACCTCGACGCGCCGATCGTGCGGATCGGTGGGCCGGACATCCCGGCGATGCCCTTCGCGGCGGCGCTCGAGCACTACTACATGGAGCCCGAGCCGGACCACATCTTCGTCGCCATGCGCGACCTCGCGCACTTCTGAGGCGCCGGGGCCGGCTGGACCAGCCCGGACGGCCTACCCCTCGAGCCCCCGCTCGCAAAAGGGAAGCCCCGGGCGGGGAAGTTCAGACGCTTCGTTCCTCGCCCGATAACCGGTGAGACGTGCGCGAACGTGTGCGGCCATCCAGCCCCCCTCGGCGGCCGAACGGGCGACGCGACGTACTCAGCGTCGTGGCGGCCGTAGCCGTCCTCTTCGTGCTGGGCAGTGCCCTCGGCCTCTTCGGGCGGCTGCAGGATCGTTTGGCGTCCGACGGTCTCGGCCAGGCGCTCGGGCTCGCCATCCTGGCGCTCGTCGGCACTGCCATCCTCGCCCTTCGTTGGCCGGCCAGCGCGAACCTGGAGCGAGTCCATGAAACTGCCGACGCCCGTCTGCGAGCGCTGATCGAGGGATCGCCCGCCGTCTCGTACAGCTGGGATCCGTTGACGCACCGTCACCTTTACGTCAGTCCGCAGGTGGAGCAGCTCCTCGGTGTCTCGGCCGCCCGCTACGCGGACGACTGGGTGGACATGATCCACCCCGACGACCGGGAGCGTGTTCTGGCGTCGTCGGCGGACGCCGATGATGCCAGAACACGGTTCGTCGCCGAGTACCGCTCGTACCGGGCGGATGGTGAGCTCGTCTGGATCCGCGACGAGGCCAACTACGTCGCGTTCGACGAGGCTGGTGGCCCGACGCTGTCGCAGGGCGTGATGTACGACATCACGGCTCGGAAGGAGGCGGACGCTCGAGCGTTCGCCGCCGAACGGCAGTTCCAGACGTTGGTCGAGCGCGTCCCGGCGATCGCTTACGTCTGGGACGCGGCGCATGCCGCTGGCATGGCCCGCGCCACCTACATCAGCCCCCAGATCGAGCACGTGCTCGGATACGACGCGGCGGATTGGATGAGCGACCCGGCCGCCTGGCACGACCACGCGCATCCCGACGACGCCCCCCGCGTGCTCGAAGCGTGGAGCGCCGCCGTCGTGGAACGCCGGCAGTTCGTCGACGAGTACCGGATGCGCGCCGCGGACGGATCGTGGCGCTGGCTCCGGGATGAGGCGAATCCGGTCGCGGAGAGCCGCGGCGGCAGTCTCATCTATCAGGGCGTGATGCTCGACATCACCGAGCGTCACGACGCCGAGGACCGTCTCCGCGAGGCGGAGGAGCGGTGGCGCACCCTCCTGGAACATCTTCCCGTCGTGGCCTACATGATCGAGTCGACGCGCGAGGACGACGTCAGCGAGCGCTGGGTCGCCCCCGGCATCGAAGCGCTCGTCGGCGTGAGCCCCGCGGAGTGGCTCGGCGATCTGCAGAGGTGGACGCGGATGCTTCATCCGGACGATCGAGACGAGGTCCTCGCCGGTTGGGAGCAGACCGCCAAGGTCGGCCTGCCGTTCGACATGGAGTACCGGATGACCCGTCGCGACGGACGGGTCATCTGGGTGCACGATCAGGCCGTCTCGGTGCTGAGCGACGGACGCTTCTACGCCGAAGGCGTGTTCTACGACGTGACGGCTCGCCGGACAGCCGAGCGTGCCCTCACGCAAGCCGAGGATCGGTTCAGGAGCCTCGTGGAGCGGCTCCCCCAGATCGTGTACGTCGAGGACGCCATCACCGGGGAGGACGTCTACGTCAGTCCGCAGATCGAGGCGGTCTACGGCTACACCCCCGAGGAATGGACGCAGGACCCCGGGTTGTGGGAGCAGAGCATCCATCCGGATGATCGCGCGTGGGTGATGGCCGCCGATCAGGAAGACACCGGCGACCGTTGGAGCGTCGATCACCGGTCAGTCACCCGTGACGGCCGCGTGATCTGGATCCACAACGATGCCGAGCTGTTGCGCGACGGCGAGGGGAAGCCCCTGTACTGGCAGGGCGTGATCTACGACATCACCGAGCGCAAGCAGGCGGAGGAACGGCTCCGCGAGGCGGAGGAGCGATACCGCACGCTGGTCGAGCAGCTCCCCGTGGCGATCTACACGGACGCGACGGACGACCTGAGCACCGCGCTCTACATCAGCCCGCAGTACGAGCGCCTGACCGGCTACAGCCCCGAACAACGCCTGATGGACCCGGGCCTGTGGGTCCGCATGCTGCATCCCGATGACCGCGAGCGCGTTCTCGTGGAGTCGAAGCGAACGAACGAAACGGGAGATCCGTTCGACGTCGAGTACCGGGTCGTCCGAGCCGACGGCACGATCACCTGGTTGCACGACCACGCGATGGTGGTCGCGGGCCCCGACGGCAAGCGTCTGTGGCACGGGGTGCTCCAGGACATCACGGCGGAGAAGGCAGCCGAAGAGCAGCTTCGCGAAGCGGAGGAACGATACCGACAGCTCGTCGAGGAGATCCCTGCCATCACCTATCTCGACGAGTTCGACCCGAGCGACCCGGATCTCTGGCCGACCATCTACATCAGCCCGCAGGTTGAGACGATTCTCGGGTATACGCCCCAAGAGTGGCAGGCGAACCCGTGGATCTGGAAAGAGATGATCCATCCGGACGATCGCGAGCGGGTCGCCGAGGCGGAACGCCGCCACTACGTGGAAGGCGAGCGGCTCGACGTGGAGCATCGTGTCACGGCGAAGGACGGCACGGTCTGGTGGTTGCGCGACCAGGCCGCGATCGTCCGCGACGAGGACGGACGACCGCGGTTCAGCCACGGCTTCCTGATCGATGTCGGCGAGCGCAAGGCGGCCGAGCAAGCGATGCACGATGCGGAGCGGCGATACCGATCCTTGATCGAGACGCTGCCGTCGGTGACGTACATCGACACGCTCGGCGAGGACTCGGTCCCGGTGTACGTCAGCCCGCAGGTCGCCACGATCTTCGGGTACGGACCCGACGAATGGCGATCGATCGATCGGCTCTGGCACAGCCGCTTGCACCCGGACGATCGCGAGCGAACGATCGATGCGGTCCGGGCTCACGCTGCGACCTTGGAGCCCTTCGACGCCGAGTACCGGTTCCAACACCGGGACGGGACGTGGATGTGGGTCCGCGACCAGGCGGTCGTGATCCGGGACGAGGAGGGCACGCCCTTGTTCTCCCAAGGGGTCATGCACGACGTCACCCGGGAGAAGACCGCCGAAGGAAGACTCCGGGAAGCCGAAGAGCGGTACCGCGGCATCGTCGAGCACATCCCCGCAGCGATCTATCTCGATCGGCCGGACGCCAGCATGGAATCGGTCTACGTCAGCCCCCAGATCCTCGAGATCGCGGGTGTCACGCCGGAGCAGTGGCTGGAGGATGCCGAGCTCTGGCTCCGCCTGATGGATCCGACCGAGCGCGATGCGGTCGGCGCGAGCTACACGCTCGCTGCCACCTCGGGGATGCCGTGGAGCGCCGAGTACCGCCTGCATACCCCCGACGGCCGCACGATCTGGGTGCACGACGAGACCACGTTCCTACACGCTGACGACGGCACGCCGCTGTACCTCCAGGGCGTCATCTTCGACATCACGGAACGCAAGCTGGCCGAGCAGGCCCTGCGCGAGAGCGAACGGCGGGAGCGGGACGCCGCGGAGCGGTTACGCGCGCTCGACGAGATGAAGAACACGTTCCTGGCGGCCGTCTCCCACGAGCTCCGGAGCCCGCTCACGTCCATCCTCGGACTGTCCCTCACGCTCGAACGGACCCCGGAGATGCCCGATGCCGATCGGGGGGATCTGCTCCGGCGACTGGCTCAGAACGCATCGAAGCTCGACCGGCTGCTCAAGGATCTCTTGGATATCGACCGGCTCAACCGAGGCATCGTGGAGCCGCAATACCGCGTGACCGACGTCGGCGCGCTCGCGCGGCGGACCGTCGAGAGCTTGGACATCCTGAGCGGGCGCGAGGTCGTCGCCGAGGCCGATGCGGTCGTGATCGCGGTCGATCCGGCCAAGGTCGAGCGGATCGTCGAGAACCTGCTCATGAACGCCGCACGACACACCGCGCCCGACCGGCGGATCTGGCTCAAGGTCACGGCGAGCGATGGCGGCGCCGCGATCGCCGTCGAGGACGACGGTCCGGGTGTTCCGGCCGAGATCCGCGAGGCGATCTTCGAGCCGTTCCGTCAGGGTCCGACGTCGTCCCCCCACGCACCCGGGACGGGGATCGGGTTGTCGCTCGTCGCCAGGTTCGCCCAGCTGCACGGTGGCCGCGCGTGGGTCGACGAGCGCGAGGGCGGCGGGGCGGCCTTCCACGTCTTCCTCCCGGGCCAACATGACCGAGCCACAGCGGTCGCCCCGTCTCCCCAGGGCGGCGAGGACGAGGGCGATGCGCAGCTGTCACGAGCCGACGTCTGCTGACCCTCAGCCCGAGGGCGTCTGATCGCAGCCGAGGTGCTGCATCACCGCGTCGTACGCGCCGCCGAGGCGGCGGGCGGGCGCGGCGGCCTCGGCGGCGAGCTCCGAGAAGGGGTCGTCGTCACCGACCCCGTCCAGGAGGTCGCGATAGTCATCGCGGGCCTCCGAAAGTGCCTCGCCCATCGCGCCGGGGACCGCGTCGGACCCGTCGACCGCGCCCACCGTACTGGTGAGCTTCTCGATGTCGCCGCGGACCTCGCCCACGCGCGCGCCGGCGCTCGGCGACTCGAGGAAGCTCACCGTGGCCCGAAGGTTGCGCAGGTCTCCACAGAGCGACGCCGCCTGGGCCTGATCAGACCCGTTGCAACCCGTCGCCGTGAGCGCGAGGACGACGATGAGCGCTGCGACACGGAGGGTCGGTGACACGGCTCGAGCGTACACTCAGCTCGATGGCCGAACGCGACCACAACCCGTCGGGCCGTCGTCTGCACCTGCCCATCGTCGGGGTGACGAACGGACCCGGTGTGAACGCGCCGGGCTCCCGCAAGCCGCCGTGGCTCAAGGTGCGGCTCGCGACGGGGCCCAACTACACCGAGCTCAAGGGGTTGATGCGAGGCGCGTCGTTGCACACCGTCTGCGAAGAGGCGATGTGCCCCAACATCGGGGAATGCTGGGAGGAGCGCGAGGCCACCTTCCTGATCCTCGGAGCCAAGTGCACCCGTCGTTGCGGGTTCTGCGACGTGATGACCGCGAAGCCCGACCCGGTCGACGAGGACGAGCCTCGCCGGCTCGCCGAAGCGGTCCGAGCGATGGGCTTGCGCTACGTCGTACTCACAGGGGTCGCGCGGGACGATCTCCTCGACGGTGGCGCGTGTGTGTGGGCGGCCGCGATTCGCGCGATCAAGGACGCGGTGCCGGGCATCGGCATCGAGGTGCTGCCGTCGGACTTCAAGGGCGGCGCGGATGACATCGCGACCGTTCTGGACGCGGAGCCCGACGTGTTCGCCCACAACCTCGAGACGATCCGCCGCCACCACGACCGGATCCGGCCGGCGTTCGGCTACGACCGGACGCTGGACGTGTTGCGGTTCGCGAAGCGCCACCGTCCGGGTCAGGTCACGAAGTCGAACCTGATCCTAGGGATGGGCGAGCGACCGGACGAGGTCGCCACCGCGATGCGCGACCTGGTGGACGCCGGCGTCGACATCCTCACGATGGGTCAGTACCTCCAGCCGACGACGTACCACCTCCCGGTGGACCGATGGGTGACGCCCGAGGAGTTCGAGGAGCACAAGCGGGTCGGCGAGGAGCTCGGGCTCGCGCACGTGGAGGCAGGGCCGCTGGTTCGATCCAGCTACCACGCCGGCGCGCAGTTCCGGCGAGCAGCGAAGATCGGTGTCGCCGTGTCGTCCTCTTCTTCCTGATCGACCGTTGATCGACCGCCGACCCCGAGGCCTCAGGTCGCGTCGGCCAGCCTGCTCGCGAGCACCGGCAGCATGTGCACCGCGATCCGAGGTTGTTCGGCTAGGAGCCGAGTGAGATCAGCCGCGGCGAGCGCCCGGCAGCGGACGTCGGTCTTCGCCCGGACGCGACCGGTCCGCGTCCGATCCGTCGGCAGCGCGAGCTCCCCGAAGAACTCGCCGGCGCCGAGGGCCACGACCCGCCCGGCGAGCTCGACCTCCACCTCACCGGCCTCGATCACGAACAGGCCCACTCCGGGTTGCCCCACTCGACCAGGACGTGACCGGCCGGCGCCTCGAACGGCATCGTGCGCTCGGCGAGCCCGATGAGGCCTCGTCGTCGAGGCCGGCGAACAGCGGGATCGCCGTGAGCGCCGCCCTGGTGGTGTCGGCCATGGCGCGACACCCTAGCGCAGGCGAAGAACGGTCCAGAGCGTCGCGAACGCGTCGGCAAGGTCTGGGAGCTGGTGATGAGCGTTGAGGCCGCTGGGGTTCGGGAGCACCCCCAACGGTGCGCCCTCGAAGCGCTCGTCCTGCAGGCCGAACGATGCCTTCGGGTGTTCGAAGCCGGTTCGATACGCGGTCACGCCGAGGACCGCCACCGCGGCGGGACGGTACCGTCGGATCTTCGTTCCGAGCACTCGGCGCCCCGCGCGAAGCTCGGCCGCCGAGAGCTCCGCAGCGGTAGCGCTCGGGCGGGCGACGATGTTCGTGATGCCGATCCCGATGCTCGGGAGGTTCCCATCGTCGGAGGGTGGCCAGACGCGATCGGTGATCCCGGCGAGGTGGAGCGCCTTCCAGAACCGGTTGCCGGGCCGTGCGAAGTGGTGACCGACGGCCGCGGAGTAGAGCCCCGGGTTGATGCCGACGAACACGAGTCTCAGCCCGGGAGCGAGCACGTCAGGCACCGACCGGCCCCGAGCCGCCTCCAGGTCCTCGCGGGTCGGCGCCGTCGGCATCCGGGCGAGCGTATCGGGGACGCGGAGGAGCCGGCCTGTAAGCCGGATCCTGTGCGCGGCGCTGATGCGCCGCCGGCGACCATCTCTCTCGGTCGGGCGCTCGCGCGCCCGCCGCGTCGCGGTTCGCCCGCGCCGTGCGGCTACCCGGAAGCTCGGGCGGGCCGCCCTCGAACGCTCCCTGCTTGCCTTGCTCCGGACGGGGGTTGCCGAGCCGCGGCGGTCGCCCGCCGCGCTGGTGGGCTCTTACCCCACCGTTTCACCCTTACCTCTGCGCCGGAGCGCCGAGGCGGTTTGCTTTCTGTTGCCCCTTCGCGAGGTCGCCCCCGCCTGGCTCTCGCCAGCGTCCTGCCCTGCGGAGTCCGGACTTTCCTCGCCCCGGTCCGGTGAGGGACGCGGGGCGCGGCCGCCCGGCCGGCTCCTCCGACAACGACGGTACCGCGTCAGCGGCCCCGAGAGGCCAGCCACGAATCGACCCCCTCGTTGGCGAGCCGGTCCGCTTCGGTGTTCCGCTCCCGGGGCACATGCTCGAAACGGATCCGTTCGAACCCCGAGGCGAGCTCCCGCAGCTTCCGGTGGAGCGGCTGCAGGTGCGGGGTCTTGACCTTGTAGGTGCCCGTGAGCTGGTTGATCAAGAGCTGACTGTCCGACCGCAGCAGCACGTCGGTCGCGCCCAGCTCGCGTGCCCGCTCGAGCCCGAGGATGGCCGCTGTGTACTCGGCGACGTTGTTCGTGGTTTCACCGAGCCCCTCCGAGATCTCCGCGACGACCTCGCCGTCGGGCGTCGTGAGTTGCGATCCGGCGCCGGCCGGACCCGGATTGCCGCGCGCCGCCCCGTCGCACCAGACGATCAGCGAGGTCACAGCACGAGGATCCGTCTGCAGTACTCGCAGCGGGCGATCCCCTCGGTCCGCTTGACGCGGTCGAGCTCCACCGACGAGAGCTTCTCGTGACATCCCTGGCACACGCCGTCGACCAGCGCGACCGCCGCCACACCCTTCTTCTGAGGCCGCAGGTCCTCATAGAGCTCGAGGAGCTCGGGATCGATCCCGGCCGCCAGCCGAGCACGCTCGTCGCGGCGTGTCACGAGGTCAGTGCTCACCGTGCTCAGCTCGCGCGCCGCATCTCCGGCCACATGATCGACGGCGCTTCGGAGCTCGGTCGCATGCTCCTCCGCTTCCTTGGCCCGTCGCTCCTCGTCCTCGCGACGCTCGAGTACGACGAGGAGCTCGTCCTCACGCTCGGACTTCCGCTTCTTGAGGTTGTCGACCTCGTGTTGGATCGATGCGAGCTCCTTCGCGTTCGCGACGGCCCCTCCGTAGAGGCGGCTCTCCTCGTCGGCGGCCTTGCGCGTGAGCGAATCGATCTCATGCTCGAGCTTGGTGCCGTCGCGATCGAACGTGTCGATCGTGAGGCGGAGCTCGCCCAGCTCGCGCTCGGCGAGCTCCGCCTGGGCGCGCGCTGCCGCGAGCTCACCCTCGCCTTCCAGTGCCCGCCTCCGTGCATCGAGCCGATCGATCGCCGTGTCGATCGCTTGCAGGTCGAGCAGTTGCGAAGGTGCGACCATCGGCTGCGGAGCCTAGCCGATGGTGACGGATACGACGGAGCTACGCGGGCGGCATGGCGGGGGCGGCGGGGGCGCCATCGCGGCCGGCGACGCCACCGGACCTCGGTAGGTCGACGAGCCGAAGTCCAGGATCATCAGGAAGATCCAGCTGAGGAAGATCAGCCCGAGCGTGAAGCCGCCGTGACCGAAGCTCTTCGACAGGTCGTTCAGGACGATGATCAGGATCACGATGTTCACGATCGGGACGAAGAACAGGATGATCCACCACACCGGCCGCCCGACGACCTCCAGGAGCACGATCGTGCTGTAGATCGGGATGAACGCCGCCCAAGCCGGCCGTCCCGCCTTCGTGAAGATCCCGAAGTAGGGAATCACCAACAGGACGTAGATGATGATGAACCACAGGAAGAACGTACCGCCCGACATCCCGTTGTTGCCGTAATCGGTCGCTTGCACGAACATCCCGCGCTCCCTCCGCCCGGTCGACCGCGTGAGCGTCGCATCACTCGTCGGACGAAGCAACGACCCCGGTCGTGGGGGGCCGTCTCGCCCGTGCAGGCGCGACGGCCCCACCGCGCCGTCTTCCGTTCAGTTTCGGCCGATCGCCGGGAGGGTTGAGGTGCGGAAGCGGACGGTACGCTTCGGCCCGTATGGATGCCGAGCTCGCGGACAAGGTGGCGCTCGTCACCGGAGCCGGCTCCCCCACCGGGATCGGGT
>JALYLP010000472.1 GCA_030774195.1 Actinomycetota bacterium
AGGCTACGTTGCCCGCGTGGTCGATTGGGTGCTCGTGTCCCGAGTTAGGAAGGCCTTCGCGACTGGCGAGGCCGAACGGCTCAGGCTCGAGGCCGGACTGTCCCAACGCGAGCTCGCCAGAGCGGCCGGCCTGCCGGCGTCTTCCGTTCAGCGGTGGGAGGCGGGAGACTCGGTGCCACGCCCCGATGCATGTGAGGCCTGGGCGAAGGCGATCAAGCGGCTCGGGCTTCACCTTCCGTAGCTGGCCTCTGGGCGGGTCGCGGGCCTCAATCAGTCGCGGGGGTTGCGCTGTTTCGCCCAATCCCTTCCCCTGACCCCCTGCTTCTTGGCCTCAGCCTCTAGCTGCGCACGGGTGAACACCGTTCGTTCGTTGTAGGGGGTCGGGTATTTCTCGCCCTCTGGCAAAACCCAAAGGTGGTAGTTGTTGGACGTGTCCGCCAGGCGCGACTCGGCCGGGAATACTTGGACAGCTTCACGCTCCGGTCCCGCGAGTTCATTCTTGATCCGTTGAAGATCCCGCCAGTCTCGGACCGGTTCCATGTTCTGCTTGCGGATGCGCAGCCACATCTGTCCTTGCCACTCAGCCACGATGACGACGTAGATTGAGTTCTCATAGGCAATCCCGCCCTCGAAAGGAACCTTGTCCATCTTCACGAACGGCGTCCAGACGCGCCGTGGTGTTGGTCGCTTGTGTTTGGGCATTTCAGGCTCGCCACTTCACGGACAGTCGTTGTGGTTCCCATCGGCCCGGCATTTCGGCCGGCGAGACTTCTATGCGGTCGATCAGTACGCGCATTAGTTCACGCCGCCATCCGTCGTCGCGGTCGTCCCACAGAGCACCGAGGTTCGTTGTGCTCAGACTCTCGGCGAGCGCTCGCGGACCGGGCTCTCGGTTTAGCTTCCGCTCTGCGGCCTCACGGCGGTCAACCGCGACCTTCCGACCCGCGTCCCACTCATCGCGGCTGAGATGGCCGGCAGCGAACAACTCTGAGAGCGTGCGGAGTCGTTCCTCAGCCTCGCGGACCTCAGCGAGCGCGGCCGCTTCGTCAGTGGAGGATTGGGCGGCGGCGTACATCTTCGCGAGCTCCGGTGTGTCGAGAGCGGCGAGCACGAGGTCGCACACGAGCTCGTCAGTCTTCCCTGCGGCGATCCGTCGCTCGCACACCGAACACGCATAACCGCGGCTCTTGCTCGACGTGTGTCCTCGCATCGGAGCCTGACAAGTTGTGCAAACCATCAGGCCCGTCAACAAGTAGCGTCGGGCCCGAGGGCCGCCGTTGGGCTTCGGCTTGAGGGCCGCGTTCACGGCTTCCCACGTTTGGCGATCGAGTAACGGCGGCCACGACGCATCGCCGATGACCTCACCCCGGAAGACGCGTAGACCGGCGTTCGCGGGGCGCATCAGCATTCGGCGCACCCCCGTCGTGCTCCAGCGTGCCCCCTTCGTCGTTCCGAATGTTCCGAAGCCGGGGACTTCCAAATCGCGGAGCTCGTTCCAACTCTCGGCGATGTTTGCAGGACTCATCCCGCCAAGGACCCACCTTGCGCCCTCGCGCACAAGTTCGGCCTCGGCCTCCACGACGATACGCTCACCCGTATCCGGGTCTCGGTCCCAGCCGAATATGCGAGGCCCGCCATGAGGCCGACCGGACGCCGCTACCTCTTCCATCTTTCGGCGCTGTCGCTCGGACAACTTCTCGGACTCGTAGCGTGCCGTCGCCCCGAGCAACCGGGCGACCATCCGACCTGATGCCGTTCCGAGGTCGAGCTCCCCCGCGCTCACCGTGGCGACCGTCGCACCCGCAGCCTCGACCGTCTCGACGAACGTCTCTAAGTCCCGAGGATGCCGGTAGAGACGGTCAGGGTGCCAGGCGACCACTGCGTTGATCTCGTGGCTCCTGAGAGCCCCCAGGAGGCTCTCGTAGCCCGGACGCGGCTTCCCGGCGTATGCGCTCGTGTCGTTGTCGGTGTAAACCCCCACGACCTTCCAGCCGCGCTCCTTCGCCAGTTTGCGGCTGTCGGACTCCTGACGTTTCACGCCGAGGGCGTCGAGGGCCCTGTCTTCGCTGATCCGGACGTACACGCCGGCTCTCCGCTGCGCCATGCCCGCATCCTACCGCATAGATGGCCGTGAGCACGCCCATCGCGACGGGAAGATCCAGGCCCGGCCCTTCCTTGCGAAGGTTGCCCGGCGCGAGGTTGACGACCACCCGTCTGAGGGGCCATTCCAGACCTGCCCCTTCCACCGCGGGGCGGATCCGGTCGCGGGCGTCGTTCACGGCGGCCCCCGGCAGCCCGGTGAGCGTGAGCGAGGGGAGCCCCCTCCCCACGTGTGCCTCGACCGTCACGAGGTGTCCGCCGACGCCGAGCACCGTGACCCCCACGACGCGCCCGTACATGAGGGGCGGACGATAGCCGCAGGCACCGACATCCTCGCGCTCTCACCGAGAC
>JALYLP010000473.1 GCA_030774195.1 Actinomycetota bacterium
GGTTCTCGGCCGTGGGCGAGTGGTACGACCGGTTCGATCAGGTGAGCGACGACGAGGTCCGCGCGGCGCTCGCGGCAGCGGGATGAGACCGTTCGAGTTCGGCGTCGCGCTGCTGCTCACGGCGTTCGGCGTCCGGTCCGTCGTGTACTGGGCGCGCCGACCCTTCGAGTCCACCGCGGTCCGCGACCAGCTGCTCTACGCCGTGTACCTGACCGGACGGGTCGGGATGTGGTTCGCGTTCGCGGGGTTGTTCTACCTCCTCGCGTTCGTGGGGGCGACGGATCCGGTCACCGGTCTGCATGTGCCCTCGACCGGACAGGTCTACGTCGACGACGTGAGTCGGTACCGGTGGTACGTCATCGTGTTCGCGATCCTCGGGGCGATGCAGCTGCTCGCGGGCTGGTTCCTCGGACACGGCGGTCCGGTCGGGAGAGATGGGAACGATCCGCGACCGTGACCAGCTGCGTCAGCCGACCGCCTTGATGATCTCCTCCGACAGCTGCGTGAACTGCTGCAGGTGCGCAACGCGATCGGTCCTCAGGGTGTCGACGATCGCCGCGTAGCTAACGGCCCGGCCCTGGCGCTCATAGAGCAGGCGCGGCTGCAGGAGCTCGGGGTCGTCGAACCCGGGCACCTCGCTCGCGACCTCGTAGCCGAAGTCGGGATCCGTCTCGAAGACGATCGTTCCCTCGGCGATGCCCTTGACGCACGCCGACGTGTGCGGGATCTTGACCTTCTTCGAGCGGTCGTCGCTCTCGGGGCCGCCGACGCGGCCGGTGTTGAGCAGGTACGTCTCGATCGGGTGCGTGGCCAGCAGTTCGAGCAAACGGTTGCCCTGCAGGCCGTGGGGGAGCGGGAAGAACGGGTTCGTCCCCGGGACGCGCAGGAACTTCCCTTCCTCGGCGGCGCCGCCGGCTGACGTGCCGGTCGTCTCACCGAGCATGAAGTAGGCCGCCCCCTGTTCCTGGGAGAGTTTGGCGACCGCGGGGATGATGTTCTCGTTGCGGTTGAGGATCAACAGGTAGTCGACGGGACCGACGTTGCGAGCGTCCTCGAAGGCGAGCAGGTCGCTCATCTGGAAGACCGCCCGTCCGTTCTTCGTGTAGTGCTCGTTGAAGAAGTCGACCCGTCCCGCGTCATCCTGGTAGACGTTCTCGAGGTACGCGGATGGCTTCACGACGGCAGCGTGGATCGACGGTTCGAAGCTCGGGTCCAAGCCGAAGGTCTTCGCGAAGCATCCGTTCTCGGTGCCATAAGCGTGGCCACCGGGCATCAGCCCCACGAAGTCGTCCTGGATCGGACGCGAGCCGTTCTGCGTCGTGAACGTCGTCGTGGTCTTGCCCGTCCCCGACAGGCCGATGATCATGAACACCTTGTCGCCGTCGCCCGTGGGGATGACCTTGAGCCCTGCGTGCAGCGCGAGCCCGCCCTTGCCATAGACGATGTCGTTCCACATCCGGAGCCCACCCTTCTTGGACTCCCCGAAGTAATCCGAGTTGAGGACGCGGGTGACGTAGTTGTCGAGGTCGACCGCGATCACGCGATCGTCCGGATATCCGGGAGCGGCCAGCCCCGGCGTGTAGATGACCTGCACCTCGGGCTCGCGGCCGTCGCGTCGCTCGAAGTAGAGCTTCTGCTGCATCCCCGCGACGTTCGCATAGCGCTTCTCCATCACGAGGCGGGCGGCCGTCCGCATGTCCGGATCGTTACCGATGAAGCCGTCGACCTGGATAACGTCGTTCTCGGCCAGGTACGCGTCCTGGAGGGCGGCGACCTCGTCGTACTGGGCACGCGTCATGGTCTTTCCGCTGGACTCCCGATCGACGACGTAGGTGCTGCCAGCGCTCCGAGACAGGACCGTGGCCTGGACGTTGACGTTGCCGAACTCCGTGAGACGGGCTTCGGGCATGGCTTCGGTGAAGGTCCTTAGCTCTTCGGGGGTCGGGTTGTCGAACACCTTCGCCACGTGGGCCTCCTCGCCTGTGCGGAACACGGAGAAACGTTCGTACGGAGCGCAGAACGGCCTAGAGTTTATCTGACGGTCAAGGGCGCTCCGCGCCGGGGCGGGCTGGGCGATGCGATGACGAGGGATGACCGGTGGATATCAGCGAGGACGAGCTCATCACGGCGATCGGACGGGTGCTCTCCGGTTCGGGGCCGGATGTCCTGGTGCCGATCGGCGACGACGCGGCGGTCGTGCGCGGGGGCACGGGCGACCTCGTACTCACCACCGATGCCCTCGTCGAGGGCACGCACTTCGATCGCGCGATGAGCACACCGCACGATGTCGGTTACAAGGCGATCGCGGCGAGTGTCAGCGACATCGCGGCCATGGCCGCATCGCCGCGCTACGCGGTCTGCGCATTGACGTTGTCGGACGAGGTGGACGCGGGCTGGGCGATGGAGCTGTTCGGCGGGATGCGGGAAGCCTCCGACGAGTTCGCGTGCACACTCGTCGGCGGGAACCTCGCCCGCGGCTCCGAGGTGACGGTCGTGATCACCCTGACCGGCGAGGTTGCGCGCGGTGCGGCGGTGCGGCGGACGGGCGCCGGGCCAGGGGACGTGGTGGTGGTCACCGGCGTGCTCGGCGGCGCGGCGGCGGGCCGTCGACTGGCGCATCGCGGGGCGCCCTGGACCGAGGATGAGCTCGACGCGATCCGGCGTCACGAGCTCCCCGCGCCGCGCGTCGGGGAAGCGCCGGTGCT
Organism: Actinomycetota bacterium; assembly: GCA_030774195.1. GTDB lineage: Bacteria > Actinomycetota > UBA4738 > UBA4738 > HRBIN12 > AC-51. The sequence continues at coordinate 2,706 of JALYLP010000473.1, forward strand.
CGCGCGCCACGGCGCCACGGCGATGATCGACGTCTCGGACGGCCTCACGCGCGATCTCGTGCGGATCTGCGAGGCGAGCGGCGTCGGGGTACGGCTGGACCTGGCGAAGGTTCCGGCGCATCCGGCC
>JALYLP010000474.1 GCA_030774195.1 Actinomycetota bacterium
GATCGCCGAGGTCCTCGGCGAGGACGCTCATCCGGGAGACGGCGTGCGCGAGCGCGGCGACGTCGGATGGCTTCGCGCCGCGTACGCCGTCGAGGATGGGGCGGATCTTCAACCGGTCGATCAGCCGGAGCGCGGCCGCGTCATCGAGCGGGGGGAGGCCGAGAGCGCGGTCGTGGAGCACCTCCACCAGGACCCCGCCGGCGGCGACCAGGACGAGCGGGCCGAACGTGGCATCGCGCACGATCCCGAGCGCGACCTCCACTCCGGGGGGCGCCATAGCGGACACGGTGACCTCGGGGCCGAGTCGAGCAGCGAGGTCGGCGTACGCGAGTGAGAGTTCAGGCGCTCCATCGATCCCCAGGCGCACCCCGTTCGAGTCCGTCTTGTGGAGCACCCCCGGCGCAGCCGTCTTGAGGGCGACCGGGTAGCCGAGAGCCTCAGCAGCCTCGACGGCGGCCGAGGCGCTCTCCGCGCTCCGAGAAGTGACCGTCGGGACGCCGTAGTCGGCGAGCAACCGAAGGCCCTCGCGCTCCTCGACCGGGGTGGCCGCGGCGAGGCGTGCTCGCCACGACGAACGCATGTCCTGCGGAACCCGGGGCGGCCGGGTCGCCGCCGGACGCGCGCGCCAGGTGGCGTCGTCCAGCAGGTGCTTGAGCGCGCGGAGCCCGGACGTCGTCCCCTCCAGCACCGGGATCCCGTCGTCGCGGATCATCCGGACCTCGTCGCTAGCGACGGCCGCCGACAGGTTCGACAGGACGCAGAACGGCTTCGTGGTCGAGGCCCACACGTCGCGGGCGACCTGGAGGTAGCCCTCGTCGTATGGTTCGCCTTGGCGCGTCAGGTCCACGACGAAGGCCATCGCGGCCACGTCGTCGTCGTCGTGGAACGCGGCGAACGACTCCCGGAAGATCCGATCGGCGTCGATCCCGGTCCCCCATGCGTCGAGGGGGTTCGCCGCCTCGAGCCCCGGATCCAAGGTGTCGCCGATCCGTCCGAGCGTCGCGTCCGAGACGTTCGCGATCGGCACGTCCAGCTCGGTCGCCAGGTCGACGAAGAGCGCGCGTTCCCCGCCACTGTCGTGGATGCTCGCGATCCCCCGGCCGCTGTGAACGCGGCGCGGCGCCGAGAACAGCTCGATCGCGTCGACCATCTCGTCAAGCGACCGGACCTCCTGAACGCCGTACGCGTCGAAGACCGCCTCGTACGCGCCGTGCTCGCCGGCGAGCGCGCCCGAGTGCGCGGTCACCAACGTCTTCGAGGCGTCGGTGCGACCGACCGCGAGCGCAAGCACGGGCACGTCGCGTTCGGCGGCACGCTCGAGCCCGGCCCGGAAGCCGTCGGGGTTCCGAACGGTCTCCAGCAGGAGGGCGACCACCTGCGTGGACTGCCGCTCCAGCGCGAACCGCAAGTACGCGTCCATCGGCGTGACGACCTCACGACCGCTCGACACGAGGAGGTCGAACCCGATCCCCCGGTCGTTGAAGGCGAGCGCCGCGAAGGCCGAGCCACTGTGGGAGAGGAAGGTCACCGGCCCCGGCCGCAGGTCGTCCGGCGTCGCGAACCCGGTCGCCCGGAGCCTGCCGGGGACGTTCACGAACCCCATGCCGTTGCCGCCGCACACGGCGATGCCGTGTGCGGCGGCGATCGCCGCGACCCGCTCGGCGAGCGACGGCCCATCCGAAGGCTCTTCGTAGAGCGACGAGAACGTGACGACGCTGCCGGCGCCGAGCTCGGCCGCGTCGGCCATCGCCGCTTCGATCCGCGCGTTCGCGACCCCGAGGATCGCGAGGTCGACCGGCTCGGGGATCTCGAGCAGCGACGGGTAGCACCGGTAGCCGTCGACCTCGTCGTACGCGGGGTTCACGGGGTAAACCGCGCCGTCGAACCCCCCGCGACGGAGCTCGGCCATCATCTGCCGGCCGAGCGAGCCCGTCTTCACCGACGCGCCGACCACCGCGACCGAACGAGCCTCGAGCATCCGCTCGAGGCTCGTCCGCGGATCGCGTTCGCCGGATCCGGAGCTCACTTCGAGCGGACGGCGCGGTCCTTCTTCGCTTGGCGGTAGGCCTGCCATCCGGGGATGCCGTTCACGCCGCCGCCGGCGTGCGTCGCGGACGAGCCGTGGTACAGCCCCTTCAACGGGGTGCGGTAGTCGCCGTAGCGGGGCGCCGGCCGCATGTGGAAGAGCTGATCGGCCGAGAGCTCCCCGTGGAAGATGTTCCCGCCGATCAGCCCGAGCTCCTGCTCCATGTCGTAGGG
>JALYLP010000475.1 GCA_030774195.1 Actinomycetota bacterium
TCACGATCGAGCCGACCGAGACCGATCGGGCGCTCGCGCGGCTGCTGAAGGGGAAGGTGGGCGTCCCCGTCCTCTTCCTGCGTCAAGTGGACTTCGATCAGAACGGGGATCCGGTGCTGCTCTCCGAGGAACACCACCTGGCCGAAGCGTTCGAGTTCACCGTGGTCCGTCGCGGACCCGGAAGGAGGGCATCGTGACGGCGAACGTCGGCAAAGTCATGCGGCTCAAGCGCGTGATCGATCCCGACGGCGTGTCGGTGATCTGTGCCCTGGACCACGGCATGACGTCGCCGACGTTCCTCGAGCCACTCGCCGATATCGGCGCGCGCACGCGAGAGGCGGTCGCCGGCGGTGCGAACGTCATCATGATGAGCAAGGGGATGATCCGCGTCGCCCAGGGGGCGTTCGCTCCGACGACGTCGCTCGCGTTGCTGCTGTCGGCGAGCGCGGGACCGGGCGGGGACCGCCCCGAGATCGTGCAGATCGCCGACGTTGAAGAGGCCTTGATCCTCGGCGCCGATGCGGTGGTGCTCTTCACCGCCCTCGGTGGAGACACCGAGACCGGCATGGTGGACATCCTTTCCAACGTCGGGCGCGAATGCGCAGCACTCGGCATGCCTTTCATCGCCGAGGCCGAGTTCCCGACCACCTACGCGACGGTCGAAGCCCTGAAGCAGCAGTACGGCTTCGAGTACCTGCGCCGGAACGTACGCCTCTGTGTCGAGCTCGGTGCGGACATCGTGAAGACCAACTGGCCGGGCGATCAGGCGTCGTTCGCGAGGTGTGTCGAGGCCGCGAGCGGTGTTCCGGTCGTCCTTGCCGGGGGGTCCCGACTGGAAGATGCCGAGCTGCTCCAAAGGATGGAACAGGCGATGGAAGCGGGGGCGATCGGGTGCTCGGTCGGGAGGAACATCTTCATGCATCCGCTGCCCGAGGCGATCACCCGGGCGCTCTCGCGGGTCATCCGTGAACGGTGGACCGCGGCGAAAGCGCTGCAGGCGATGAGCGACGAGGCGGGGTGATGCGCGCAGCCTTCATGACGGGGGTCGACGCGGTCGAGGTCCGCGAGGATGTGGCGGCGCCGGAGCTCGATCCTGCCGGAGCCATCCTCCGGGTCGAGGCTTGCGGCATCTGCGGCACGGATGCGCGGACCTTCTTCAATGGTGACCCGAAGGCCCCGCCCCCATGGCAGCTCGGGCATGAGCCGGTCGGCGTTCTCGAGAGCGTCGGCCCCGATGCGCAGCTGCCATCGGGCGTTTCCCTCGGCGATCGAGTGTTCCTGGGGTCGATCCTCACGTGCGGGACCTGTCGCTGGTGCGTCGAAGGGTTCCAGAACCTGTGCGAACACCATCTCCTCTACGGCTACGACCCGTATCCGGGCGCGTACGCGGAGTTCGCGGCGGTCCCACCCATCGCGACGAAGAATCTCATCGGTCTTCCACCGGAGCTTCCCTCCGACCTCGCGACCGTCGCTGATCCGTTCGCGTGCGCGCTGAACGGGATCGAGCAGCTCGACGTGCGACTCGGTGATGGCGTCATGATCATCGGCACCGGGCCGATCGGCTGCTGGCAAGCCGTCATGGCGCGCGACCGCGGTGCGTCCCGCGTCTATATGACCGACGTCTCCGCGGAGCGCTTGAAGGTCGCGACCGATGCGGTCGGTCATCTGATCGACGACGCATGGGTCGCCGGCGACGACAACGGTGTCGGCGTATTGATGACCCGAACGGATGGAGCCGGTGCGGAGCGGATCAGCGTTGCGGCTCCGGCGAAGGCGGGGCAACAGGCCGCGTTGGAGATGGCAGCGAAGCGAGCCAAGATCGTCTACTTCGCCGGCCTTCCGAAGCACGACCCGATCAGCCCGCTCGATATGAACGAGCTGCATTACAAGGAGCTCTCGATCCTCGGCGCGTACGGCGCCACCCATCGCCAGTACCGCATCACGATGGACTATCTGGATCGCCGTCAGGATGACCTCGCGCGCGTCGTCACGCATCGCTTCCCCCTCGACAAGATCGCGGAAGCGTTCGAGACGATCAGGTCGGGCACGGGGTTGAAGATGGTGATCCTTCCGTGAGCGGTCCGTTCGTGATCGGTTGTGATGTGGGAAGTCAGGGCACGAACGGCGCCCTCTATGACGCCGACGGCACGCTCGTCGGATCGGCGTACGAACCGTACGAGATGTCGTTCCCCCATCCCGGATGGGCGGAGCAGGATCCCGATGCGTGGTCGACCGGGGTCGAACGAGCATGCCGGAGGTTGATCGAACTCTCTCCAGGCGGCGCGGCGGCGATCGCCGGCCTGTCCTTCGGATCACAGCTCGACGGGATGGTGGCCTGTGACGCCGCGGGGCGCCCGGTGCGACCCGCGATGATCTGGATGGATCGCCGGGCGGAGGCCCAGGCGGCGGAGGTCGCCGAACGCATCAGCCCGGCGGCGTTCTACAGCGCCGTCGGCGCGAACCTCGATTCGTCCCATGCGGTGTTCAAGGCGCTCTGGATCCGAGATGAGGAGCCCGCTTCATGGGACGCAACGACGCATCTCATGCCGCCCGGGTCGTACGTGCTCCGCTACGTCACCGGCGAGCTTCGCGTCGATTACTCGAACGCTTCGTCCCTCGCGTTGCTCGATCCTCGGACGCGCGTGTGGTCGAAGGAGGTCCTCGACGCCGTCGATATCGATCCGGACATGTTGCCGCCGGTCGTCGAGGGGACGGCGGCGATCGTCGGGATCGCGCCGGCGTTCGCCGAGGCAACCGGGCTCAGGCCGTCGACCGTGGTCGCGGTCGGGTGCGGCGATGAGATGGCCGCGACCCTGGGGGCGGGCGTCTTCGCTCCGGGCGAGGTCTGTGACGTCGTCGGAACGGCGGAGCCGGTGTGCGCCGCGAGCGCAGAGCCGCGCGAGGACCCGACGATGCTCGTCGAATGCCATCCGCATGCGGACCCCGACGTCTGGCTGCTCGAGAACCCGGGGTTCGTCTCCGGCGGGAACCTTCGTTGGTGGCGGGACCAATTCGCCCCGATCGAACGGGACGCGGAGTCGGTCGGGCTGGGGGATGCGTACGACTTCCTCTCACGCGAAGCCGGGCATGTTGAAGCGGGTTCCGCAGGCTTGGTCTTCCTCCCGTGTATGCAAGGCGCGATGGCACCCGAGTGGAACGGCGCGGCGCGAGGGGTCTTCTACGGGCTCACGCTTGCGCACACCCGCGATCACATGACGCGCGCGATCCTGGAAGGAAGCGCGTTCGCCCTCCGGGACATCCTGGACGCGATGAAGAACACCGGACTCGACGTCGCACGGCTCACGATCGTGGGCGGCGGGGCGAAGGGCCCTCTCTGGCGGCAGATCAAGGCTGACGTCACCGGCCTCCCCGTCCGGGTCCCAAGCTCGATCGAAACGACGGCGACCGGCGCTGCGATCCTCGCGGCCGTTGCGTCCGGCGTTCGTGACTCGATCGTGGATGCGGTCGATGCGTTCGTCTCCTATCGGCCGGATGTGCATGAGCCGAACCCAGACACGAGCGACCTGTACGAGGACGCGTACGGTCGGTACCGCAGCGTGTACGAAGCGCTGCGGCCGGTCTTCGATGCCTGATGACCCCCGACCGGAGGGACCGGTACCCGGGTCTACGGGCGCAGCAGGTACAGCCGGAACGGGTCGTGCTCGATCGGAAGGACCTCGAATCTGCTGAAGCCGGCATCGGCGGCGTAGCGCTCGAGCGTTGAAGGCCGCATCACGGCGCCGGTTCCCGCCGACGGCTGTTCGTACATCCCGGTCGGCAGGCAGTCGAAGACGCTCCAGCCGTAGAAGTACGCCTCGCGGTCGTCGGGTTCGCCCGAGAACGCGTTCTTCGTGCGCTCGTCGACGATCAGCATCGCGCCGTCGTCCGCGAGGGCCTCCCTGACGGCCCCCAGCACCTCGACGGGTCGGGCCATGTCGTGGATGCACTCGAACGCCGTGGCGACGTCGAACGGTCCATGGCGGGTGAGCTCCGCCCCATCCGCATGATGGAACCGGACGCGATCGGCGATCCCCGCCTCGAGCGCGTGATCGCGAGCCATCTGGATCGAGGTCTCATCCGCATCGAATCCGTCGACCTGAGCCGAAGGGTAGGCACGCGCGATCGCGATGGAAGACCAACCGGTCCCACAGCCGACGTCGACAACCCGGGCGGGCCCCGCCGTGAGGCGGTCGTGGATCGCGTCGATCGCGGGCAACCACTCGTTCGGGAGCGTCGTGAGGAAGGTCGGGCGGTTGCTCGCGCCCTGACCCTCCACGCTCTCTTTCCCATACGCCTCGTAAGGGACCCCGCCCCCGGAGCGGAACGCGTCTTCGACCGCATGGAACGCGGGCGGGAGGCTCATCAGCTGGCCGATGCTCGCGCCCATGAACGACAACGAGTCGCCGTCGAGCAGGACCTCGGCGTGTCCAGGCGGCAGCGTGAAACGGGCCGGGTCGGTCCCGAGGTCGGCCCGGACGATGGCCCGCGTCGCCTGCTGCTCCAGCCACTCCTGCGCGTAGCGTTCGTCGATGCCGGCCGCGCTCGCCAGCTCGTCTGACGTCATCGCGCCGCCGTGGGCCAGCGCGCGATACAGACCGAGGCGGAGGCCGAGTTGGATCGACAGGATGTCGAAGTAGCCGAGCGACGACGCGAAGACCGCCTGCGCGAACCGGTCACGATCCGATCCGCCGTCGCTCATCGTCGGTCAGTCTTCTGGGGTGACATACGCGGCGGTGATGCCCCCGTCGACGATCAGCGAGGAGCCGGTCATGAAGCTGGAGTCGTCGCTCGCGAGGAACAGAGCGGCCGTCGCCAGCTCTTCTGCCCGACCCAACCGTCCCATCGGGATGTGGACGAACCGGCGCTGCCGCTTCTGCTCGTCCGACAGCAGCTGCATCAGGAGCGGAGTCTCGATCGGTCCGGGACATAAGGCGTTGCAACGGATGCCCCTGCGGGCGTACTCGACGGCGATCTCGCGCGTCATGGCCAACACCGCGCCCTTGGACGCGGTGTACGCCGTCTGCGATGTCGCCGCGCCCATCCACGCGACGAAGGACGCGACGTTGATGATCGACCCTCCGCCGTCCCTGAGCATGGCCGGGATCCCGTACTTGCACCCGAACGCGACGCCCTTGACGTTGACCGCGAGCGTCGTATCCCAGATGGCCTCATCGGTGGTGTCCACTGATCCGTCGTCCGGCAACATCACCCCGGCGTTGTTGTAGAGGACGTCGAGCCTTCCGAAGCGCTCGACCGCTTCCGCCACCATGGACTCCGCATCTGCCTCGCGGGAGACGTCTGCGTGAACGTAGTGGGCTCCGTCGCCGATCGCCGCCGCCGCCGCCACGCCCGCCTCGTCGTTCACATCGGTCAGGACCACGCTGGCGCCCTCGCCGGCGAAGAGCTCCGATGCAACCCGGCCCATGCCGCTGCCACCGCCCGTGATCAGTGCGACCTTGCCTTCAAGACGCATACGCCCTCCCTCGGCACCGCCCTTGGGCAGCGGCCCTGGGCAGCGGACCCTGGGCAGCGGACCCTGGGCAGCGGACCAGCGCCAGCCTACGGTACGGTCCGGGAGATCAGAGCGTCGCGAGCAACGGAGGGGACGAACGATGACGGAGCAGCTGGTGCTGGGAGGCGAGCGCGCCGACGCCGCGGAAGGAGCGACAACCAAGGTGGTCGAGCCGGCGACCGGCGAGCCCGCGTGGGAGGTTGCCGAAGCGAGTCCCGAAGACGCGCGACGGGCCGTCGGCGTGGCCGCGCGCGCTTTCGACGAGGGTCCTTGGACGCGCATGGCCGCACGCGCGCGCGGCCGCATCCTGACCCGGGCATCCTTCCTGATCCGCGAGCGCCAGGAAGACCTCGCCCGTCTCGAGGCACGGAACGTCGGTAAACCCATCGGCGCTGCTCGCGCCGAGATCGACCTCGTCGCGAACGTCTACGAGTACTGGGGCGGTGCCGCCAACAAGATCTTCGGGGAAACGATCCCCGTCGTTCCACCCGGTCTGGACATGACGCTTCGCGAGCCCGTCGGCGTTTGCGTGCTGATCGCGCCGTGGAACTTCCCGACGGTGATCGCCAGCTGGAAGATCGCGCCGGCGCTCGCATGCGGGAACACCGCGATCCTGAAACCCGCCTCGCAGACGCCCCTCACCATCCTCGCGGTTGCCGACATCCTCACCGAAGCCGGGCTTTCCGAGGGAACGCTCAGCGTCCTGCCCGGTCCCGGCTCGACGACCGGTAGCGCGTTGATCGCCGACGCGCGTGTGTCGAAGATCTCGTTCACGGGCTCCACCGAGGTCGGCACGAGGGTGATGCAGGCCGCCGCGGACAACATCACACGCGTCTCGCTCGAGCTCGGTGGAAAGTCGGCGAACGTCGTATTCGCCGATGCCGACCTCGATGCGTGCGTCGAGAGCTCCTTGTGGTCGGTCTTCGACAACGCGGGCCAGGACTGCTGCGCGAGGTCGCGTCAGCTGATCCAGCGACCGGTGTACGACGAGTTCGTCTCCAGGTTCGCGGAACGGACCGCGGCGATCCGCGTCGGTCCGCCGCTGGAGGAGGCGACCGAGATGGGTCCGCTCATCAGCGAGGGGCAGCGGCAGACGTCGCTCGACTACATCGAGGTCGGCATGAAGGAAGGCGCGAAGCTCGTGACCGGTGGCGAGGTTCCCGAAGGCGCCGGGTACTTCCTCCGCCCGTGCGTGCTCGCCGACGTCGACAACTCGTGGCGCGTCGCCCGTGAGGAGATCTTCGGTCCCGTGGTGGCGATGATCCCGTTCGATGCCGAGGACGAGGCGATCCGGATCGCGAACGACTCGCCGTACGGGTTGTCGGGGTCGATCTGGACCCGTGACCTCGGCCGCGCCATCCGGGTGGCGAAGGGGATCCGGACGGGCGTGCTGAGCGTGAACTCATCGAGCAGCGTTCTCACGGAGGCGCCGTTCGGCGGGTATAAGCAGAGCGGGTTCGGCCGGGAGATGGGGATGCACGCGGCCGCTCTGTACACCGAAGTGAAGAACGTCTACTTCAGCGAGGAGTGATCGAGCTGGACGTCCCCACCGACGTCCGAGCAAGTGGCTCATGCTTCCGCGCAGCCGCGTGCTGAAGGCCGCGGGTAGCTGATCCTGCCTCCCGGCGTCGGGTCTACGATGCACCGATGGAGCGCCCGGCGGCGTCCGCGAAGACCGAACTGACAACGAGGGCGCTCGGGTCCGTTTCGGATGCGATCCTCCAGACGATCGGCGCGGCGGCACAGCTGTTCCTCCAGGCGGACCGTTGGGAGGACGCGATCGATGAGGTCCTGCGACGGCTCGGGCAGAGCGCGGCCGTATCGCGCGCACACGTGTTCGAGAACGTGGTGCTGCCGGACGGTGAGCGTGGGTCGACCCATCGCTTCGAGTGGTGTGCACCGGGCGTGGAGCCCCAGATCGGGAACCCCGCCACTATCGACCAGGCCTTCGATCCCTCGCAAGACGAATGGCGCGCGGCGCTCGGCCGCGGCGAGCCCTGGATGGTGAACGTGGCCGACCTTCCGCCGGCCACGAGGGACGAGTTCGCGGCGCAGGGGATCGTCTCCCTCCTCGACATGCCCGTTTTCGCCGGGAAAGAGTGGTGGGGCTCGATCGGGTTCGACGACTGCGAACACGAGCGCGAGTGGACGAGCGCCGAGATCGATGCCCTCCGTGTGGCGGCGGGCACGCTCGGTGCCGCGATCCGCCGGCAGCAGACGGAGCGAAGCCTGCGCGAGACCGAGGAGCTCTACCGGACGCTCGTCGAACAGATCCCCGCCGTGGTCTATGTGAACGTGATCGGGGAGGACTACGTCCCGCTATACACGAGCCCCGGCATCGAACAGTTGCTCGGCATCACCCCCGACGACTTCATGACCCGTCGGATGTGGTTCGAGCTGGTGCATCCCGACGACCGGGAACGAGTGAACGCCGAGGACGAGCGCACCGAGCGAACGCTGGAGCCGTTCTCCATCGAGTATCGGATGCACCGGTCCGACGGCGGGGTCGTGTGGGTCCTGGACCAAGCCGAGGTCGTGCGCGACGAGAACGGCGACCCCCGCTTCTGGTCGGGAGTCATGTTCGACATCACGAGCTTGAAGCAGGCCGAGGAGGACCTGGCTCGCGCGCTGGACATCGAGCGCGAGGCCTCGGCCCGACTGCGCTCGCTCGACGAGCTGAAGAACACGTTCCTGCAGGCCGTCTCGCATGACCTGCGGACGCCGCTGACGACATTGCTCGGGAGCGCGCTGACGCTAGAGCGTGAGGACGTCGAGCTCGATCCGGAGGTCCAGCAGGACCTCGTACGCCGGATCGCCGGCAACGCGCGCAAGCTGTTGCGTCTCGTGACGGATCTGTTGGACCTGGACCGACTCTCGCAGGGTCTCCTCGAACCCCAGCGGGCGACGGTTGACCTGGCCGAGGTGGTGCGCAACGTGGTCGCCGAATCCGATTCGGTCGCTGACCGAGACGTGACGGTCGATGCGTCCACGACTACCGTCGCGATCGACGTCGCGAAGGTCGAGCGGATCGTCGAGAACCTGCTGGTGAACGCGGCTCGGCACACGCCCCCGGACGCCCACATCTGGATCCGGGTCCAGCCCGGCAACGGCGGCGCGATCCTCGCGATCGAGGACGACGGACCGGGACTCCTGCCCGAGGACCGCGAACGGGTCTTCGGCGCGTTCGAACGAGGGATGAACGCCGCCACGCACGCTCCCGGCTCCGGGATCGGGCTCACGCTCGTGGCGCGGTTCGCTGAGTTGCACGGGGGCAGGGCGTGGGCCGAGGAGCGGGAGGGCGGCGGCGCTTCGTTCCTGGTCTGGCTCCCGTCGGGCATCGCCGCGGACCCGCAGGAGGCACTCTTCGCACCTGGCTAGACTTGACCGATGGCCGAACTCCCCGAGGAGCTGCGCAATCGCCCGCCCCGCCCCGCCGGCCAGGAGCCGACGGCGACGCTTACGTTGGACGCGTACACACGGCTGCGTTCGGAGCTGGAGGAGCTCACGACCTCGGGCCGGGACACGATCGCGGAACGCATCAAGGCCGCGCGCGAGCACGGCGACATCCGCGAGAACGCCGAGTACGACGCCGCGAAGAACGAGCAGGGGCTGATGGAGGCCCGCATCCGCAACATCCAGGCGATGCTGCGCGACCCCGAGATCGTCGAGGCGCCTTCTTCCGCCGACGAGGTCGGTCCCGGGATGATCGTCACCGTGAAGCCGCTCGACCTCGAAGACGAGGACGAGACGTACCTGCTGGCGGAACACGCCGAGGAGAAGGCGTCCGGAGCTCGAACCGTCACGACCTCGTCCCCGTTCGGCTCGGCCCTCATGGGCGCGTCCGAAGGAGACGAGGTCTCCTACGAGGCCCCGGGAGGGACGTTCCGCTATCGGGTCGTCTCGTTCGAGCCGATCTCCGGCTGAGCCGGTCATGACGGTTCACGGACGAGATCGCGGGCAGCAGGTCCGGGAAGCGCCTCGCGTCCGCGACATGCCCGCCCCGAGGAAGAACGAGAGCGCGGCCGGTGGCGCGATGCAACGCGTCTTCGCATGGCCGTACCGAGGGATCCTCGCGTTCCTCATCTGGACGGGTGTTCGGCCGTGGCAGCTCACGCTGCTGTCCCTCGCGTTGAACGTCGTCACGGGTGTGCTGATCGTGACCGGTGCGTGGTTGGCCGCCGGAGGCGTCCTCGTCCTCGCGGGAGCCTGCGACGTCTTCGACGGCTCCGTCGCCCGACACCGCGGCGAGGCCAAGCGGGCAGGTGCCTTCATGGACTCCGTGCTCGACCGCGTGTCCGACATGATCCTGTTCTCGTGCCTGTTCTGGCGCCTGGCGGCCGATGGGAAAGGCTTGGAGGCTGCGCTCGCGTTGGTCACGCTGGTCGTGAGCCTCGCGGTCAGCCACATCCGCGCTGAGGCCGAGGCGGCCGGGGTTGTGTTGAGCGAGGGGCTGTTCCAGCGGCTCGAACGTGTGCTGGCGCTGATCATCGGGTTGGTCATCCCCGGCGCGATGCTGCCCGTCCTCGTGCTCCTTTCCGTCCTCGGGACCGTGACGGTCGTGCAGCGTGCCTTCTCGGCGCTCCGAGGCGCCTGATGACGGAGTTCGTCCGGGTCGGCGCGCTCGCGGAGATCCCCGAGGGCGAGCTGCGCGCCTACGACGTCCCCTCGGGCCGCGTCGTGGTGACGCACGATGAGCGACGGCTATTCGCGGTGAGCGAGATGTGCACGGGCAACGGGTGTGCGCTCTCCGACGGCACGTTCGATGATCGATCGGATCGGCTCCTCTGCGCCGCGTGCGAGAGCGTGTTCGACGCCGAGACGGGCGAACCGCTCGAGGGCCCGGCCCGTGATCCGCTGGCGGTGTTCACCGCTCGCGAGATCGACGGTTGGGTCGAGATCTCGGCCGAACCGGTCGGCTAGGTCGACTTCCCTCGCCGACCGACGGGGCGGTAGGCTCGGCGCTCGTCCCCTACAGGAGGTCGCCCCATGATGGAGCCCACCCGGTTCGACCTGTCGCAGGATCGCCTGCCGACCGCGTGGTTCAACATCATGCCTTCCCTCGTCCAGGCCGGGATCCAACCGCTTCCGCCACTGCACCCCGGAACGAAGGAGCCCGTGACGCCGGACCTGCTTGCGCCCCTGTTCCCCGAGGCGCTGATCCTGCAGGAGGTCGCGACCGACGAGTGGATCGACATCCCGGGCGGCATCCTCGACGTCTACCGCCTCTGGCGACCCTCGCCGCTGCACCGGGCCGTCCGTCTGGAGCAAGCCCTCCAGACGCCGGCGCGCATCTACTACAAGTACGAAGGGGTCTCCCCGGCCGGCTCGCACAAGCCGAACACCGCGGTCGCCCAGGCCTACTACAACAAAGAGGCCGGCACGAAGCGGATCGCGACCGAGACGGGAGCCGGACAATGGGGGTCCGCCCTCTCGATGGCC
>JALYLP010000476.1 GCA_030774195.1 Actinomycetota bacterium
AACTCCGATCAGCCATGCATCGGACAGGCGAGGCCGAAGTGCACCCGCTTGCGCCCGATCAGGCGCTTCTCGAAGCGGATCCGCGCGTGCGCGAACACGTACCGGTGCACGTTCGAACACCACATCCGGCCGTGAAGGATGATCCGTCCGCTCTTCTCGTGGAAGGTGCCACTCGCACAATCAGGATGGCAGGCGTTCTGATGGAAGATCCCCTCACCGAGCGCCCGGTATGGGTGCCAGCGGTGCCAATCCAGGTGCTTGGCGAAGAAGTTCCCGTCGCCGCACGCGAACAGGATGGACCGCGGCTCCATCTTGGTGTGGGCGCAGTCGTACGTGACGTAGGTGTCGTGCATCCCCGCGGCCGCCGGAACGACTGGAACGATCAGGGCGGCCCCCAGCGCGAACACGATAACGGTCCTTCGCACCCTCGTAGTCTCGTCCCGATCGGGGCGGAGCGCCAATCCCTCTACGGGGTGTCGGTGAACCTGGCGAGGCACCAGCGCATATCGCCGGAGACCGTCGTGAACCCGCCGCCGACCCAGATCTGTGAGCCGGTCACCAGGATGTCCCACACGCCCGTGTGGATGGTCCCGCGGAACTCCGGAACCCAATCGCTCTGGAGGTATCCGTCGAGGTTCAAGACCGCGAACCGGAAACGGCCGTAGGACTTGTTCGTGCCGCGCACGGGAACCGAGGTGAAGTGGCCGCCGACGAGCAGCCGGTCGCCGCGCGGGGCGACGGCCTGGGCGTTGCCGTCCATGGTGAGCATCCAGAGCACGATGCCACTGTCATCGGTCAGGTCGAGGGCCATGATCCGGTTCGAACCGCCGCTGCCGGCGTAGAGCCGGTCACACGACACCGCCAGGTCGTAGATGGGAGCGCTACTCGGGAGCTGTGAGGCGACCGGCGTCCAAGGATCGAGCGCTCCGGTGGTCGCGTCGAGCATCGCGAAGTGGTAGCGGGACTGCAACACAGCCGACGGGCTGCTCGCGTGCTGGAAGCCACCGGCGGCGATCACGGATGTTCCGTCGCAGCTTATCGCGACCGTGTGCGTCTGCCCATCCGTGCGGGGGGCCCATACGGGGTCGAGCGCCCCGTTCACGTCGAAGGCCGCGAGATGCTTCCGCGGAACGCCGTCGACCTGGCCGAACCCTCCGGAGATGTACACGCGGGAGGAGGTCGCGACCATACCCCGCACCTTGTCCCCGTTGTCGAGACCGACAGCGGCGGGGGTGGACGGATCCACGACCCCCGTCGTGAGATCGACGGCCGCGAAGTTCCGGCGGGCCGTCCCGTTCACCGAGGTGAACTGTCCGCCGAAGAACAGCTTGGATCCGAGGACGGCGAGCGCGTAAACGGTCGCTTGATCCCCCTGGACCATCGGATGGAAGGTCGGGATCGCGGCACGGTGGTCGCGTTGAGCGCGGCCAGGTTCGAGACGTCGAGCAACTGCCCCGAGCAGGACAGATTGGGAGCGCATGCGCTGACCCGAGTGAACAGTCCGCCGAGATAGATCGTGTTTCCGGACTAGACCATTGAGTACACGACGCCGTTGCTCATCCACGTGTTGTCGGCTTTGACGCTCAGCGTGGCGCTCGCGGGACCGCCCAGTCCGCCCAGGAGCCCGGCGGTCAGAGACACGACCAGAACGACTCCTAGGGGTTTCCTTGGCAAGGATTCCTCCGAACGGCAACCGTCACGTGCGGGAAGGTACAGCAGAATGGGTGGGCCCTTCCACCCTCGCAAGACCGGGAGCGAACGGCAGAGGCGCGGAATGCGACGTCCGGCGGGGCGACGAGGGCCGGATCTCATCCGAGACCCGGAGCTCCGGAGCGCTGGTGACGACGGAGTTCGAGACGTCCGCCCGGGAGGCCTCCGTCGCCTACGCCGACGTCAGGGCCGGCCCCCAGGGCGGCTCCATCACGGCATACTTGTCGAGATCCGCCCAATGACGCTCATCGGATACAGGGTTCCGGGACATCGACCACATGACGTGTCGGGCAAATGAGTAGTCGACTGATGGTATCGATCCTCGCGGTGATCGCGAGTGCGTGCACGACCTCATCGCCACCGGGGACGGTTCGCCTGTCCCCCGGCACCGACGTCGTCGGGACGATCCTCGCGATCACTCAACCAGGGGGTTCGTCCCCGATTGTCGCCTTCCGGTTGCCGGGAGAGATCGTCAGCCCGATCTCGTCGTCGACACGAGTCCCGACGGCCACGTACACGGTCACACATGCGAGCGCTCCGGATCCGTCGGGCGGGGTGGACCTGCTCGCGACAGACGAACACAACTCCGCTGGTGTGTATCGCCTTGCGACGGGCGGTGTCACCTCCCGAGTGGGACCGCTCCTGAAGGTGGGGGCACCGAAACCGTTCTTCTCGCTCGGCATCGCGGGCGATATGGCAGTCGTCGGTGGTTGTTCGAGGGTTTGGACCCTCTCTCTCTCACGTCCGGCTGCTTGGACCCCGGTCGGGAGCGGCTGTTGGGCAGGCATCTCCCCGAACGGGAAGTCGTTGGTGTATTCGCCGGACGGATCGGCGATCTACAAGAAGCGGATCGGCGGGGGACACGCGGTGAAGCTCCTTGACACGACCGCGCTTTCATCCGTCTTTCCTGCCGGCATGCCCGAACCGGTTCTCGTCGGACCGCCGGCGTGGGGGCCGAACGGAATCGCGTTTGCTGTCCGCTCGGGCGGCTTCGTGGCGGTCGTCATCCGCGACGCGTCGGGGCACGTGCAGACCGTGGTGCGGGAAGCGTACGTGAACCACTCGCAACTCCCCCGTCTCGCCTGGCAGCCGAACGGCAGTCTCCTCGCGATCGCGGACAACCTGGGACCGAGCGGGGGGGTCCTCAGACTCTACGATCCCGAGGCGAAGGACCTGCGGGCCATGGGGCTTGATCTCCTTGGCTTCTCGCAACCACTGTGGTCCCCGGACGGTAACTCGATCGCCACATTGACTTCATCGAACGCGCTCATCGTCCTCGATGTGCGCGGCGACTGGCATCTGCGTGTGGAGACGCGGTGGAGGGACCTGCTTGCCTGGACGTCGTGAGTCGCACGACGGGATCGGCGTTGGTTCTCGGGCGCCGTTACGACGCTTGACCGTTCTGATCCATTTCCCCGCGATCTTCGCGGCGATCGTGGCGTCGGCCATCATCCTCACGCTTTCGTCCGCGGGTGGTCCGATCTTCCAGTCCTCTGCGGGGACCGCCGTGATCCGTTCGGGAATACAGGATCAGCACGAGCTCGCTCTCTCGGTGAAGGCCCGTGGCGTGCTTGCGAGCGACATCGTCTCGTATCAGCAGCGACAGTTGGGGCAGGCGATCACGCGGATAGCGAACCTCGGGGCCGAGACCACGACGTTGGTTGGCTCGAACGCAAAGGTCGAAGCCCTTCCTTCGACGACTCGGCCCGCCAGGATCCGGCTCCTGTCGCGAACGGGATTCCTGTCGCACATCCAGGTCGTATCGCGGGCGTCGGATGGAACGCAGGGGGTGTGGTTGCCCGATTCCACGGCGCTTGCGCTCCATGCCGTAGCCGGGAAGACGGTAACGATCACGAAAGGTTTGCTCAGTATGACGGTGCCGGTTGCAGGTATCTACCGAACTCTCGTCGGCCGCGTTCCTCCCTTCTGGGCCCCAGTTTCTGCCGCGATCTATCCGAGCGGGGCCGATGAGCCGCCCCCGCCGCCCCCTCTGCTCGCCGATGAGACCGAGTTCCTGCGAATCACGACTGAGCTCCAGGACTCGGGCTCCTATGCATGGGACTTCGAACTGGCGCCGGCTGCGCAAGCAGACCTCGACCTCAACACGGCCAAGCAGGTCGTCGGAAGGATCGGCGGCTTTGACTCTCGCTCGCACGATCTCACGACCCCGATCGGCATGGCGCTTCAGCAACCGACCGTCGAAAGCCCCCTCTCTGGGCTCGTCGTCCAGGCGACGTCCGCCGTGAACTCGATCGCCGGGCCTATCGGGACGCTGTCCGTGACCGGGGCGATCGTCGCGCTCGTGGGCGTGCTCGCGGCCGCCGTTTACGGGATCCGTCGCCGGCGCACCGAGGTCCGGATGCTGAACGCGATCGGGATCTCCTGGTTTCGGCTCGGGACACGCTTCGCCGCCGAAGCCCTCCCGCCGCTTGCGATCGGTGCGATCGTGGGATGGGCGCTCGCGAACTGGCTCGTGCGAAGTCTGGGTCCCTCCTCGATCGTTGACGCCGATGCAACCCAGGCGTCCCTCCTCGCGGCCGCGGTGGGGAGCGCAGTTGCCATCGTCGTCTTCGGTCTCGTCGCCGCCGCCGCCGGGCGGATAGAGACCGAGGCGGCGTCCCGGGGCCGGCTCGCCTCGAAGCTCTCAGGAGCCGCCTGGGAAGTGCCGATCCTGATCCTTGCTGCCGCGGCACTTTACGAGATCACCGCGCGCGGCACGGCACCGATCGAGGGAGCAAACGGTTCGGTGCACATCGATCGGCTCTTCCTTCTGTTTCCGATCCTGTTCATCGCCGGCTTCGGCGGCCTGGCCGTTCGAGGTCTGTCGAGGTCCCTGGTTCGAGTGCGCACGCGCAGCACTCGCTGGCCGGTGTGGCTCTATTTCGCAGCGCGGCGACTCTCATCAGCCCCCCGCGTCGCACTCCTGCTCGTCACTGCGTCGTGCCTCGCGGTCGGGATCCTCGCGTATGCCGGCACGGTCGTATCTACCATCCGCGCTGCGACCCTCGACAAGACGATGGTCGCCGTTGGCGCGGATGTCTCGGCCTCTCACGGCGCAAACCTGGTCCTTCCACCCCAGGGACAACCTCGGGCCTTGACGAGAGTCATCTCGATCCGCGGCGATGTGATGCCCGCGCAGCACCAGGCGAACGTCCTCGCCATCGATCCATCGACCTTCGCTCAGACCGCATTCTGGGATGCCAATTTCTCGTCGCACTCGCTCCCGGATCTGCTCCGGATGCTCTCGCAATCCTCAGGAAACGACGTCCCCACGATCGTCGTGAACGGCCCGGCCGCCCCTGCGTCCACGCTGAGCATCGGCGGCTACTCCATCCCCTTGCGCGTCGTCGACTCCGTTGGGACCTTCCCAGGGGAAAGCCGTGGAACCAATCTGGTCGTGTCCGCACCGGTGCTCCGCCGGATCTTGGAGAGCCACGGAGTCACCATCACCTCGGTCGGAGCCTCGTACCGGACCTGGGCGCGTGGGGACTCAGCCCGCGCCGCGAGCTACTTCAAGTCGCTCGGGATATCCCCCCAGCTGATCGTCTCGGCGGCGGCGAGGCTTCAGGCTCCCGATCTGCGAGCCCTTTCGTGGGCCTTCGGCTTCATGGAGGTATTGGGCGCGATGACAGCGCTGGTGGCCCTGATCGGACTCGTCCTCTACCTTCAGGCGCGACAAAGGGGCCGCGAGATGACGTACGCGCTCAGCTACCGCATGGGTCTTTCGGCGCGGGCGCACCTTGCGGCGGTCGCGGCGGAGCTCGCTTGCATCCTCATCGCCGCCCTGGTGATCGGCGCGGTTCTGGCCGTATGCGCGGCATCCCTCGTATACCAACGGCTCGACCCGATGCCCTCTCTCCCACCGAACGCCCTCCTCAAGCTGCCGCTCGATCTCTTGGGCACGATCTTGCTGGCGATCGCGACGAGCACCGTCGTCGGTGCCTCGATCGTGCAGCGTCAGACGCAGCGTGTGAACGTCGCCGAGGTGATGCGGTTTGCCGACTGAGTCCGACACACCAGCCCCTCGGAACGAGCTCGCCGCCTCGTGCCACGGCGTCGTAAAGATCTACTACACCCTGGCTGGAGAGGTGGCGGCCCTGAAAGGAGTGGACCTCGAATTCCCCGCCGCGGCGGTATCCGCAGTCGTCGGCCCCTCCGGATCCGGTAAGTCTTCGCTCCTTCGGATCATCGGGGGTTTGGATCGTCCCACCGCCGGAAGAGTTCGCCTCGGAGCGGCCGAGACGAGCGGGTTGCGCGCACGGCAACTGCGCAAACTCCGTCGGCGTATGGTCGGCTATGTCTTTCAGCGCCCCGCCGATAATCTCGTCCCCTACCTTTCGGTCGTCGACCACCTCAAGCAGGCGGCTCGCATCCGGAGCCGGGCCAAAGGCTGGCAGAGCGAGGCTGAGGAGATCCTTCATGCCCTCGGTCTGTCCGAACGCGCCACCCATCTGCCCGCGCAGTTGTCCGGAGGCGAGCAGCAGCGGCTCGCGTTCGCTGCCGCCGCTATGGGGAGTCCGGTGCTGGTGATCGCCGACGAGCCGACCGGCGAGCTCGACAGTGAGTCCACGAGTGGCTTGCTCCGGTCGGTCGCGTCACTGACACGCCGGCAAACGGCGTTCGTCATCGCGACGCACGATCCGGCAATCGTTCGTGCCGCAGGACGGACGTACCACCTTCGACACGGATCGGTGGAGGCGGAGTCGCGGGAGAACCGCTCGCTCTCGGTGATCGATGCCGATGGCCGCATCCAGCTGCCTGCCGGGTGGAACGACCTATTTCCATCCGGCCGGGCACAGATCGTTGTCGAGGATCACAGCATGAGGATCATCCCGCCGTGACGAACGATGGCGAACAAGTGGTTGACCCGGTCACCGGACCTCCCGTCCTGGTCGCGCGAGAACTCACCAAGCTCTACAGGCGAGGCCCGGAGGTCGTCCATGCCCTCCGAGACGTCTCCTTCGAGCTGCTCCCCGGGGAAGTCGTCGCGTTGATGGGACCGTCGGGCTCGGGAAAGACCACGCTGCTGAACGTCCTGTGCGGCTGGGAACGACCTGACACGGGGACGCTCCTCTGGCACGGCGCGCCGATCGATTCCCCCGTCGACCTCCCCTGGAACGAGATGGCCATCGTGCCACAGGACGTGGCCCTCATCGAGGAGTTCTCGATCGCAGAGAACATCGAGCTGCCGCTCCGCCTGGCGGGAACGTTGAGCGAGGATGGACCGCGGCCTTCTCTGGCATTGATCGAGGCGTTCGGCCTCCACGAGCTGTCTTCTCGGCCACCGTTCGAAGCTTCGCTTGGAGAGCAACAGCGGGCAGCGATCGCCCGTGCCCTTATCGCCCGCCCGCGCCTGCTCTTGGCCGACGAGCCGACCGCACACCAAGACGAGCTGTGGGTGAAAGGCGTCCTCACGATGCTGCGGGCGGCCGCTGCGGAGGGCACGACCTCCCTGCTCGCTACCCACAGCGAGGAAGTGTTGGAGCACGTGAACCGCCTCCTGACCATTCAAGACGGGGTCCTGCGCGAGAGCGAGCTGTCCAGCCGATAACCCTGCAGTTGGCAGATCTACGCCGCGGGATAGCTCGACCTCCCTGACCGACATCACTCCAGGAGGCGCACGACCCGAGCGCGTTGGTCCTCGTCGAACCACGGTTCGTTCCCGGCGCGAAGGTTGATCGCTGCGTGCTCCGGGTTGGAGGTCGCGGGGATCGCGACCGTGATGCGCCGATCGGAGAGGCACCAACTCAGGAGGGCCTCGGCCCACGTCTGCACCTCCAGGCCGGAGAGATCCGCCGAGCGCTGCATCATCGAGCCCGAACCGAGCGGCCGCATCGCGATCACGCCGAGTTCGAGCTCCTCCGCGACCGGGAGGATGCGCGACTCCACCTCCCGCTCCTGCGGGTTGTAGGGAACCTGGATGCATTCGATCCGACCGGAGCGCATCACCTCCTCGAGCTCCGGGAACGCCGAAGGGCTGAAATGGCTGGCTCCCAGCAACCCGATCCGGCCGGCGTCGCGCTCCTGCCGCATCCAGTCGAGATGCTCACGCCACGCGACGAGGTTGTGAACCTGTTCCACGTCGACGAGCCCGCCGAACAGTCGGATCTGTCGAGCGAACTGGGTCCGGCCCTCCTCGGGGGAGGGCGTCCAGATCTTGGTGGCGACCATCGCCTCCGATCGGCGAGATCCGAGGGCTTCGCCGAGCACTGCCTCTGCTCGCCCGTACATGGGCGAGGAATCGAAGAGCCGGCCCCCGTCCTCCAGGACCGTTCGGACCACCTCATGTGCTCGCGCGACTCCGGAGGGATCCACGTCGAAGACCTGCCAGGTGCCGAAGCCCACGACCGGGATCTCGGGCCCGTTCCGTCCCAGCTTGCGCGTCTCCATCGATCCATCAGCCTCGTCGCGCCCGTCCAGGTTGAGGTCGAAACGGCTACGAGAGTAGACCGACTCCTCAGGGATTGCCCTGTCCGCGATGCGGATAGGCCGTCGTGGCAAAAGCACGCCGTACCTCATGGATTCCCGTCTCCCGGAATGTCTGGAGGATGACCCAGCTACCGGCATCCCAGCTGGAGATGTAGGCGGCATTGTCCGGATAGAGCTGCGTGCGCCACGCGGAGACCGCTACGTTTGCCACCGCGCGCATCGCGATCAGATCGGCGAGCACGTGCAGTTCGTCCCGCCCCAGCCGGGTCACCGAGTGGTATCCGCGGATCGCCGCAGTGGCGACCTCGAACGGATCTGCCCTGTCGCCGATCAACGACGCCAGAAGCATCGCGAGGTCGCAGACCAGGGCCGTTTGCACCGCGTCGCCGAAGTCGACGACTCCCGAGACGCTCCCGTCCTCGGCGAAGAGGACGTTGTCGAGGGTGAGGTCGTTGTGGATCACCTGCGTGCGGAGCGTGCCGATCCATCCGGGAAGCACCTCCTCCTCGAACCGCGAGAGCCAGTGGTCCGCGAGGTCTCGTCGTTCCGGATCCGCGATGTGGACGAGCAGCGGGCGGAGGGCCGCCCCCTGCTTGATGTCCCACAGCAAGGGCCGCTGCGCGCCCGGGTGAGAGAAGTTCTGCAGCGCCCGGGCAACGCCGGCCGCGCTCGCTCCGAAGCCCTCGATCGCGCGGAGCGAGAGGTCTCCCGCTTGAACCCGCTTTCCGGGCACGTAGGTGAGCATCCGAACGATGTGCGTCGAGCCGTCGGGCCGTTTCAGGAGCACGTAAGGATCTCCCCCCAGGGTCGGGTTGACGCGCTGGATCGGGATCGAGGGATCAGCGGCCGCGATGTGCAGAAGCGCCTGCGTCTGCATCTCCACGAGCGTGGGGCCATCGGCCGTGTTGTGGATCTTGAGGACGAACCGGGTGCCGTCGGGCTCCTCCACGAGGAAGTTCTTGTCCCGTTCGCTGACCAGGCGCGAGAAGGAACCCTCGACGCCGAAGAACCGAGAAGCGACCGCCGGAGCCTCCTCCAACGTGACGTCGGGAGGTCGACCGCGAAGCGGAGCGACCGGATCCCAGGTCACGTCGGTCTCAGTCGCGATCTCGCAGGAGCTGGACCACAAACCGCAAGAGAAGCAGGACCGAGAAGAACAGGCCGATCCCGCCGAGGAGGTTCCCGACCCTCACTCCCCCGAGGGACGGCGCGGAACTCCGCGGACAGCATGATCGCCGAGGAGAGGGCGAGGGCCGAGCCGACCAGGCCCATGACGAGGTGGTTCAGCATCCCCTCGCCACCCGGACGTCCTCCGGCTCCAACAGGAGGCTCACCCGCGTCCGCATCTCCCCGTGCAGGAGCTTCCGTATGAGGGCATCGATCTCCTGGGCCGGCTCTCCGAGCACGACCGCGAGGAGGGTTCCGAACCATCTTCCGCGCTCGATGCCGAGCAGGCGGCGCACCACGAAGACCGCAAGGAAGATGATGAAGAAACCGAGCACCTCCAAGATCGAAGACTCCAGTCAGGCATGCGAGCTGCTCTGGCTCATCATGCACCGGCCGACCCGCGGTCGTTGACGCGGTCTTGGCGTCAGGCCGTCCGCATCCCAGCCGATCATGCGTGCCCATCCCTCCGCCGCGAGGTAGAGAGGTCGCAGCAGAGTCCCTCCTGTTGGCATACCAACCGGAGTCGTTCGGAAGGAGGAGCGCAAGATCCCTCTTCAGCCTCGCGTACGCCTCGGCGCTGTCGGGGTGAGCCCGTAAAGTCTTGATCAAGCGCGATCATCGAACCCGGCCTTCGCCTCGTGGCGCGCACCCTTAGCTGGTGCCGGGTACGTGCGGATACGATGATGCTCCCGAGAGGTGATCCACAGGAAGGCGGGAGATGAGCCGAGCGAGCATGGTCGCCGATGAGATCACCGTCGAGGCGCTGACGGAGGACCCCTACCCCATCTACGCGGACCTGCGCCGCTCCGCTCAGGTGTGTTACGTGCCGGCGGTCGACCTGTGGTTCGTGACGCGATGGGCCGACGTCGTGGAGGCCGCGGAGGACCCCGTCCGGTTCCCGGCCTCGATGCCGGGTTCGCCGCTCGACCGGACGCTCGGGGGCAAGAACGTCCTCACCGTCGACGGTGCGGAACATCAGCGGATGCGGGGTCCGATGGACTCGAGGCTTCGCCCCCGGACCGTCGAGGAACGCGCCCCGGAGATCGTGGCTCGCGTCGCGAACGACCTGATCGACGGCTTCATCGGGCAGGGAGACGCGGAACTCATGGGAGCGTTCTGCGAACCCTTCTCCGTCCTGTCGCTCGCCGAGATGATCGGACTGCGCGACCTCGATGCGTCGACCCTTCAGCGCTGGTTCCACGAGCTCGCCACGGGGACCTCCAACTACGAGGGTGATGCCCAGAAGCAAGCGGTCGCCGACCGGGTGAGCGTCGAGATCGACGAACGGCTCCGTCCCCTGTTCGCTGAACTCCTGGAACGGCCCGACGGGACGATGGTCTCGGACATGCTGCACGCGGAAGAAGGAGACCTCGAGGAGCGCATGAGCGCCTTCATGCCGACGCTGAAGCTCGCGCTCATCGGGGGCCTCCAGGAGCCGGGACACGGGATGGGCTCGACGATCTTCGGCCTGCTGTCGAACCCGGATCAGGCAGCGGCACTGCGCCGGGATCCCGACAAGCTCGTCAAGCACGCGGTCGACGAAGGGCTGCGGTGGATCTCCCCGATCGGAACCCAGGGTCGCGCCGCGGGTCCGCAGGCGGTCCTCGCCGGGTCCGAGATCCCAGAGGGCGCGAACGTGGCGCTCATCGTGCCCTCGGCGAACCGGGACGGGGAGGTGTGGGGTCCGACGGCCGATCGTTTCGACATGTTCCGGACCAGGCACGCGCATCAGGCGTTCGGGTTCGGGCCGCACTTCTGCGTCGGACACTACCTCGCTCGGTGGCAGGTGCGTTCGGGCATCCGCGTGCTTTTCGACCGGCTGCCCGGACTCCAGCTCGATGAGGGCCGGACCACGCGGTTCCAGGGGTGGGAATACCGAGGCCCGGCCGAGATGGCGGTTCGCTGGGATCGTTGAACCGCCGGGTAGCGAGCCGCGTCACGACTGACGCGACAGTGAGCCCGCATCGACGCTTGGCATGACCCATGAAGGAGATCGATGGTGCGCGTCTTGTTCACGTTCGCAGGAGGAACCGGCCATGCGATTCCGCTCGTCCCGATCGCCGGCGCCGTGGGGGTCGCCGGACACACGGTCGCGTTCGCCGGCAGTCGGTCTGCCGCCGCGGCTCTGAAGACATACGGTTTCACCATGTTCGCCAGGCCGGACGAGCCGAAGGCCGAACCGAACACGATGTCGAAGCTCCTCGAGCTCGACATGGAGCACGAATACGAGGTCCTCCGGAACTATTACGCCGACCGCTTGGCGCGCGAACGAGCAGATCGCGTCCTGGACCTGGGCGCGGAATGGCAGCCCGACCTCATCGTCTGTGACGAGGTCGACTTCGGAAGCATGATCGCAGCCGAGCGCCTGGGCCTCCCCCACGCCACCGTCCTCGTCGTCGCGAGCGGATCGTTCGTACGGCCCGACGTCGTCGCCGAACCGCTGGACGCGCTGCGCGCCGAGCACGGCTTGCCGGCCGACCCCGGTCTTGCGATGCCCGGG
>JALYLP010000477.1 GCA_030774195.1 Actinomycetota bacterium
CCGTTGGGGAGGGCGATGCGCGGGCGGCCGCCCGCCGGCTGGTCGTGGAGCTCCGCGATGCCGGCGTGCCGGCGGAGCGTTCGTACGAGGATCGGCCCCTGAAGGCTCAGCTCAAGATGGCCGATCACGCGGGGGCCGCGTTCGCGGCGATCGTGGGGGAGCGGGAGCTCGCCGGTGGGGTCGTGACCCTCCGGCGGCTCTCCGACGGCGAGCAGGAGACCGTCGCGACGGGAGAGCTCGCGGAGCGGCTCCTTCGGGAGGGTCGATGACGGATCCGTCCGTGTTGGTCACCGCGATGCGCACACACATGTGTGGCGAGCTCCGTCTGGCGCACGCCGGCGACCAGGTGGCGCTGTGCGGCTGGGTCGCCCACCGTCGCGACCACGGCGGCGTGACCTTCGTGGACCTGCGCGACCGCGAGGGCGTGGTGCAGATCGTATTCCATCCGGACGATGCTCCCGACGCGCACGCGGCGGCGCAGGAGCTGCGCGGCGAGTGGGTCGTGCGGATCACGGGCGCCGTCCGCGAGCGACCGTCCGGCATGGCGAACGTCGACCTCGCGACCGGGGCGGTGGAGGTCGCCGTCGGCTCCGTGGAGGTGCTCAACCGTGCAGAGACGCCGCCGTTCGTGATCGAAGATCGGATCGAGGCCGATGAGTTGCTCCGGCTCGAGTACCGGTACCTCGACCTGCGACGGCCCGAGATGACCCGCGCATTGCGCTTGCGTCACGAGATCAACCGGATGATCCGCGAGCACATGGACCCCCTCGGGTTCCTCGAAGTGGAGACGCCGGTCCTGACGACCGCCACCCCCGAGGGCGCACGCGACTTCCTGGTGCCCTCGCGGATGTTCCCCGGCTCCTTCTACGCCCTGCCGCAGTCTCCGCAGCAGCTCAAGCAGCTGTTGATGGTCGCCGGGCAGGATCGCTACTACCAGATCGTGCGATGTCTCCGGGACGAGAAGCCGCGAGCCGACCGCGGCCTCGAGTTCACGCAGCTCGACGTGGAGATGTCGTTCGCCGATGAAGAGGACATCGTGGCGGTGATCGAACCGCTCTACGCCCGGATCGTCCGGGAGACGCAAGGGGCCGACGTGACCACGCCCTTCCGGCGCATGTCGTACGACGAGATGCTCGACCGGTACGGCTCGGACAAGCCCGACCTTCGGTACGGGATGGAGCTCTCGACGCTCACGGACTTGTTCGAGGGCTCGGGGTTCACGGCGTTCGCGAAGGTCGCGGCCGACGGCGGCGTGATCAAGGGGCTCGCTGCCCCAGGCGGCGCCGGGGCCCTCTCACGGAAGGAGCTCGACAAGCTCGTCGAGGATGCGAAGGGGCGCGGCGCCGCCGGGCTCGTGTGGATCGCGGTCGAGGACGGGGGAGCGCTCCGGTCGCCGGTCGAGAAGTTCCTGAGCGACGAAGAGCGCACCGGGATCCTCGAGTGGACCGGAGCCGGTGCCGGGGATCTCGTCTGCATCGTCGCCGACCGGATCGATCGGACGAACGTCGCGCTCGACGGGCTCCGGCGGGATCTGGCCGCGCGTCTCGATCTGATCTCGGAGGACCTCTGGGAGTTCGTCTGGTACTTCGAGCCGCCGCTGTTCGAATGGAGCGACGACGAGGACAAGTGGGTCTCGAACCACCACCCGTTCACGGCTCCGCTCACCGATGACCTCGAGCCCAGCACAGCGAAGGCCCGCGCCTACGACCTGGTGTTGAACGGCTTCGAGCTGGGCGGCGGCTCGGTCCGGATCCACGATCCGCAGATCCAAGAGCGAGTCTTCGGGGTCCTCGGGCTGTCGCACGAGGAGATCGAAGGGAAGTTCGGCCACCTGATCCGCGCGTTCCGCTACGGCGCCCCGCCCCACGGGGGGATCGCGATGGGCATCGACCGGTTGGCGATGCTGATGGCCGGGAAGGATGCGATCCGCGACGTCCAGGCCTTTCCGAAGGCGCAGTCGGGAGCGGATCCGTTGATGGGTGGGCCTTCGCCGGTCGACCCTGCTCAGCTGCGGGAGCTCGGTATCCGGGTCACCGAGCCGCCGCGAGCGGAAGGAGAGCGCTGATGGCCTCGCTCGAACCCGACGACCTCGAACTGCTCCGAGGAGAGAACTACGCATGGTTCGTCACGCTCGACCCCGACGGGTCGCCGGTCGCATCGATCACCTGGGTTGACGCAGACGAACGCCACGTGCTCGTGAACACCGCGGAGGGGCGGCGCAAGGATCGGAACGCTGCGCGCGACCCACGCGTGGTCGTGGCCGTGCAGGCGTTCGACGATGCCTACCGGTGGATCTCCGTGGAGGGCGTCGTCGAGGAACGGGTCACCGGGCCCGAGGCCGAGGCGCACATCGACACGCTGAGCCGCCGGTACGACCACGAGCCGTGGACCCCCAAGCCGGGTCAGGTTCGCGTGCTCTTCCGGATCCGTCCCAAGAACATCGTCCGGTACGACTGAGGCAATGGCCGACGTTCCCCTCGCAGCTCGGATGCGTCCAAGGACGCCGGCGGAGTTCGTCGGGCAGACACACCTGGTCGGGCCCGGACGGGCGCTGACGAAGCTGATCGAGAAGGGCGCGCTGCCCTCACTGATCCTGTGGGGACCGGCCGGTTCCGGGAAGACCACCCTCGCGCACCTGTTGGCCGAGGCCGTCGGCGCGCATCTCATGCAGCTGTCCGCCGTCAACAGCGGCGTGGCCGACGCTCGCAAGGTGATGGACGGCGCTCGCGGCGGTCTGTTCAAGACCGTGCTGTTCGTGGACGAGGTGCACCGGTGGTCCAAGGCGCAGCAGGACGTGCTCCTGCCGGCCGTCGAAGAGGGAACCGTGACGCTGATCGGTGCGACGACGGAGAACCCCTACTTCTCGCTGAACACCCCGTTGCTCTCCCGGTGCCTGCTGATGCGGCTGGAGCCGTTGTCGCCCGACGATGTGGCGGCGCTCGTCCGGCGAGCGTTGGACGACGCCGAGCGCGGGCTCGGCGGCCACGGCCTGTCGATCGACGACGACGCGCTCGAGCATCTGGTGACGATCGCAGGCGGGGACGCGCGGATGGCGCTGATGGGGCTCGAGGCCGCCGCGCTCGCGGCGCAGGCTGCGGGCGAGACGGAGATCACGCAGGAGCTCGCCGCCGACGCGGTGCAACGGAAGGCGGTCGTCTACGACCGACAGGGCGATGCCCACTACGACGTGATCTCGGCGTTCATCAAGTCGATCCGCGGATCGGACCCGGATGCGGCGCTCTTCTGGCTCGCCCGGATGATCGAGGCGGGGGAGGATCCGCGCTTCATCGCGCGCCGGCTAATCGTGCACGCGTCGGAAGACATCGGGCTCGCCGATCCCATGGCGCTGGTGCAAGCCGTGGCCGCGGCAGCGGCCGTCGAGCACGTCGGGCTGCCGGAGGCACGGCTGAACCTCGCCCAGGCGACGATTTACCTCGCGCGTGCCGCCAAGTCGAACAGCGTCTACACGGCGATCTCGGCGGCGCTCGAGGACGCGGCGTCGGCCGACCCGGTCCCGACCCATCTCCGCGACGCCTCCTATCCCGGCGCGAAGAAGCTCGGCCATGGGAAGGGCTACGTGTACCCGCATGACGAACCGGGCCACTGGACCGACCAGGACCATCGTCCCGTCCGCTACCGCGGGAACCGCTACTACGAGCCCTCCGAGATGGGCGAGGACACGAAGGACTGGACGCCCGGCAGTGGTCCCGCGGGACCGTCCCGGCGGGATCCCTCGACCGGGTAGGCTACGGGGCTCCGGCCCGGCACCCAGGAGGAACGAAGCATGATCGCGACCGCAGGGGACACCGCGCTGATCATCGTCGCCGCCTTGTGGGGCGTGCTCGTCCTGTTCCTGTGTCTCGTTCTGGCCAACACCTTCCGCGTCCTGGAGAGCACGAAGATGACGATCGACGCGATGCGCGAGGAGACGGTCCCGCTTCTGCGCGAGGTCAAGACCTCGATCGAGAAGACCAACCGCGAGATCGACCGGGTGGACATCGTCTTGGAGTCGGCGGGATCGATCGTCGGGCGGGTCGAACGCGTCTCCGAGCTGATCGAGGAAGCGGCGACGAGCCCGATCGTGAAGCTCATCGCCTTGGGCGCGGGGGTACGCAAGGGCTTCGCCAAGGCCGCCAAGAGGACCACCAAGAAGTAGGGCCGGAGCGACGTGCGCCGACCGTTCTGGCTCGCCGTGGGGGTCGGCTTCGGCGCGGCGAGCGCGATCGTGGTTTCCCGCTGGACGCGGCGGCAGGTGCAGCGCGCCAAGCCGACGGCTATCGCGCGGGAGGCGCGTGGAGGGTTGCTCGAGCTCTCGAGGCTCGTCGCTGAGTCCGTTGAGGAGGGCAAGCGCGCCGCCGACGAGCGCGAACGAGAGCTCCGCGCGAAGCACGATGTGCCTGGTCCCGGCGCCGTCTGACCCGCCGGTAGACTCCTCGCCGTGGAGGGCAACCGGATCCGTGAGCTGTTCCTTTCGTTCTTCGAAGAACGTGAACACGTCCGTGTCCGCTCGTCGTCGCTGATCCCACCGCACGAGTCCGGGCTCCTCCTCACGAACGCCGGGATGAACCAGTTCATCCCGTACTTCCTGGGGCAGGCCGAGCCCCCCTACCGCCGCGCGACGACCGCGCAGAAAGTCATGCGTACCAATGACATCGAGAACGTCGGCCAGGACGCGCGGCACCTCACGTTCTTCGAGATGCTCGGCAACTTCTCGTTCGCCGACTACTTCAAGGTCGAGGCCATCCGGTGGGCCCACGAGCTGATCACGGAGGGCTACGGGATCGAGCACGAACGGCTGTGGGTCACCGTGTTCCAGGACGACGAGGAAGCGGCGGCGGCGTGGGTCGATGTCGCCGGGCTCTCGCAGGAACGGATCATCCGGCGCGGCATGTTCGACGCCCAGGGCGAGCCCGCCAACTACTGGTCGACGCACGCGGCCGGCCCGGCCGGCCCGTGCAGCGAGATCTTCGTGGATCGCGGATCGAAGTACGGGCCCGACGGCGGCCCCGACGTCGACGAAGAGCGATTCATGGAGATCTGGAACCTCGTGTTCATCCAAGACCAGGTCGACGCCGATCTGCGCATCATCGCTCCGCTCCCGGGCAAGAACGTGGATACCGGCTCGTCGCTCGAGCGGGTGGCGACGGTGCTGCAGGGTGTCGACAACGTCTTCGAGACGGACCTGTTCCGGCCGACGCTCGAGGTTGCCGAGCGGCTGTCCGGGCGGAAGCACGGCCAGGATCCGCACGACGACGTCTCGCTGAAGATCATCGCCGAGCACGGGCGGGCGGCCACGTTCCTGATCGCCGACGGGGTCCAACCGTCGAACACCGGGCGGGGCTACATCCTGCGCCGGATGCTCCGGCGCGTCGTCTCGCACGCGCGCCGACTGGGTATCCAGCGCGGCGTCCTCGACGAGGTGATCACGAGCGTGATCCAAGGGTTTGGCGACGCGTACCCGGAGCTCCGGGAGAACGAAGCCTTCGTGCGCCAGGTTGCGGACTCCGAAGAGGAGCGCTTCGCCGCCACGCTCCGTCAGGGCATGGCTCTGTACGAAGACGCGCGGGCGCGTGCCGAGCAGGCCAGGATCTCCGGTGAAGCCGCGTTCAAGCTGCACGATACGTTCGGGTTCCCGATCGAGCTGCTCGAAGAGATCGCGGCAGACGAAGGCTTGTCGGTCGATACCGACCGGTTCGCGGTGTTGCTCGAGGAGCAGCGCGATCGCGCCCGCATGGCCGCCAAGAAGGTCGAGATCGGGCTGGAGGCCGGTGCGGTGCCGCCGACCGAGTTCGTGGGGTACCGCGAGCACGAGGCCGAGTCGCCGGTCAGTCTCCTCCTCGGCCAGGACAACGTCGAGCTGGAGGCAGCGGAGGAGGGCGAGCGGGTTCGGGTCTTCCTCGAGCGCACGCCGTTCTACGCGGAGGGCGGCGGTCAGGTCGGGGATCAGGGCATGATCCGGACGGACACAGGCTCGGTCCGCGTCGTCGACACCGCGCCTGCCGGCGACGGCGGGATCGTCCACGAGGGCGTCGTTGCCTCGGGTGAGGTGCGCGCGCGGCAACCGGCGGTTGCATCGATCGACGTCGAGCGGCGCGAGGCCACGACCCGTGCGCACACGTCCACGCATGTCGTGCACTGGACGTTGAAACATCTCCTGGGAGAGCACGCGCGACAGGCAGGCTCCCTCGTCGAGCCCGGCCGGCTGCGATTCGACTTCCCCAATCCTGGGCCGGTCGGCACCGAGCTGCTGGAGGAAGCCGAGTTGGAGGCGAACCGCCGGCTGGCGGCCGACGACCCCGTCAAGATCTTCGAGACGACGCTCGACGAGGCGCGATCGCTTGGCGCGGTCGGTCTGTTCGGTGAGAAGTACGGCGACATCGTCCGGGTCGTCGAGATCGGCGACTACTCGCGTGAACTGTGCGGCGGGACCCACGTCCATCGCACCGGAAGCGTGGCGGTGATCCGGCTCCTCCGCGAAGGCTCGATCGGGGCCGGCATGCGCCGGGTCGAAGCGCTCGTCGGACAGGATGCGCTCCGCGAGAT
The DNA here is from genome assembly GCA_030774195.1 of Actinomycetota bacterium. GTDB lineage: Bacteria > Actinomycetota > UBA4738 > UBA4738 > HRBIN12 > AC-51. The sequence goes on from JALYLP010000477.1 coordinate 6,544, forward strand.
CAACGCCGAGCGTGCTCTGCTCCACGGTCTCGTCGAGGCGCTCGAGGCGAAGGATCCGCAGGGCGCGATCGAACGGGCCCGGAAGGTCCTCGAGGAGAACAAGCGGCTGCGGAGCGAGCTCGGCTCGTTGCGCGCCGGCGATCGCGACGCGTTAATCGCGTCGCTGGTCGCCGGCTCGCATGACGTGGGCGGCGTCGCTCTGGTGGTCTCCGAGGTTCCCGGTGAGGATCCGGGGGGTCTCCGCGAGCTCGCGCAGAAGGTCCGCGACCGGCTGAGCGCTGGGCCGGCGGTCGTGGTCGTCGGCAGCGGTGCCGACGGCAAGGCGATGCTCGTGGCGGCGGCGACCGCGGCAGCCGTCGAGCGCGGGGTCACCGCGCCGGCCGTCCTGGAGCCCGCGGCCCGATCCATCGGTGGCGGGGCGGGCGGCAAGGACATCCTCGCGAACGCCGGCGGCAAGGACGCGGCGAAGGTGCCGGAGGCGCTCGGAGGGATCCCGGCACGCGTGCGTGAACTGCTCGACGGCCGCGGATGACGGCGGAGGCGCCCGGCCGCGTGCTGGGACTGGACCTGGGCGACGTGCGGATCGGCGTCGCGATCTCCGACGACGCGCGCCGGCTGGCGGTGCCGCTCGGAACGGTCCAGGTCGGGCGTCCGCCCGGGGAGCTCAAGGCGATCGCCTCGCTCGTCGCCGACCATGGTGTGACGCTCGTCGTCCTGGGTCTGCCGCTGTCCTTGGATGGTTCGCACGGCTCGCGGGCGATGCACGCCGAGGCGTTCGCCGAGACCCTGCGGGCGGTGCTTCATGTCCCCGTCGCGATGCAGGACGAGCGCCTCACCACGGTCGAGGCCGAACGAGGACTCCGCGGCGCGGGCTTGAAGGGGCCCGAGCGGCGTTCGGTTGTCGATGCCGAAGCCGCGAGGATCGCGCTCCAGGCATGGCTCGATGCCCGCCGGGGCGGAGCTTCCACGGGCTGAGCAGGCCGGTATCCTCGTCGCCCGATGGACACACCGACGCCGTACGCGCCGATCGACGCGGGCGGGCCCGCGGGTCGTCGGCGACGACGTGTCCGCCTCGTCGTGCTCCTCGTGGTGTTCTTCCTCGCCGTCGGGGCGGTCTCCGTGGCGGTCGCGAAGTACCGTGGCTGCCAGCAGCCGCCGCCGGCGACCGGGAGCGCGGTCGCGTTCCAGATCCCGCCGGGAGCGACCGGGCAGGACGTCGTCGCCGCCCTCGATGAACGCGGCCTGATCCGGTGCGGTGGGTTCGTAGGCAACCTTGCCCTACGTGGGACGGGGGAGGCCGGGAAGATCCTCGCCGGTACCTACGATCTCCGGGTGGGGATGTCGCTCGACCAGATCGTCGGCGTCATCACGACGCCGCCACCGAAGGTCCCGACCGTCCGGCTGACCGTTCCGGAAGGCCTCAGGATCTCCACGACCTATCCGGGGGAGCGGAGCATCTCGAGCGAGCTGGCCGACCAGACCGGGCTCTCCGCGAAAGCCTTCGCATCGCTCGCCGACAGCGGCCGTTACCGTTTGCCGCCCTTCCTACCGCGGAGTGCGGGTACCGCCGAAGGGTTCCTGTTCCCCGACACGTACCAACTGGTGAAGAAGGGCCTGACCCCCGACGCGGTGATCCATCGGATGCTCGATCAGTTCCAGACCCAAGCGCAGAGCCTCGACCTGGTGGGCGGCGCGCAGCGGCTGGGACTCTCGCCCTACCAGGTCGTCATCGTCGCCTCCATGATCGAGCGCGAGGCACAGGTCGAGGGGGATCGGGCGAAGATCGCGAGCGTGATCTACAACCGGTTGGCGCAAGGGATGTCGCTGGGGATCGACGCGACCCTCCTCTACGATGACCCCACGCCGGACGGCCAGCTGTCGACGTCCGATCTCCAGACGGACACCCCGTACAACACGAGGCTCAACGCGGGCCTGCCGCCGACGCCGATCGCGAGTCCCGGTCGGGCGTCGCTCGATGCGGCGCTGCACCCGGCGGACACCGGATACCTCTATTACGTGCTCTGCCCGCCCGATGGCGCCGGGGTCCACCGGTTCGCGATGACCCTCCACCAGCACAACGTGAACGTGCAGCAGTGCCTGGGCTAGATCCCATGGACACGCCGACCCGGATCCACGGCAGCACGCGAACGGTCGGCATCATCGGCTGGCCGGTCTCCCACAGCTTGTCGCCGGCGATCCACAACGCCGCGTTCGCGGCCCTCGACCTGGACTGGAC
>JALYLP010000478.1 GCA_030774195.1 Actinomycetota bacterium
GCGTACGGGGAGGAGCCGATCGAACCCAGGGCACCGTCCTCGGCGACCGAGAACGCGGACACCGATCCGTTCCCGGCACCGCCGTGGGCGTTCGAGACGTAGAGGTGTCCAGGGTCCGTCGGTGAGAACTCGCTGCCGAACGGACCGGCGGCCTCCGCAGCGAACGGCGAGCCGCCAGCAGGGGTCAGGCGTCCGTCCTGGCCCACGACGAAGCTGTCGATCAGGAAGGTGCTGGGATCGGTCGTGCCGACCTCGATCCCGATCAGGTTGTTCCCCGTTGAGTTGAACAGGATGTCCCCGGGGTTCGCGGTTGCCGGCAGGGGGACCGTGGACCCGGCGAGCGGGGCCAGGTGCCCGCCGCTATTCAGCCGGAAGCCCGTGTAGTTGCTGCCGGTCACACCGTTCCCCTCGTTGGCGATGTAGACGAGCCCGTCGTGGACGGCGATGCTTACCGGCTCGATGCCGCCGGATGCCACCGGGCTGCCTTGCGTCGGGCTCAGGGTGCCGTCCGGACGGATGCGCAACACCGAGATCTGGCTGCTTCCCGCATCGGCCGCGAGCAGGTATCGGCCGTCGCTGGTCGCTTGGAGCGATCCTTGGGAACCAACGATCGTGCCGGTGCCGGCACCGCCCGCCGTGAAGGGCGATCCCGATATGGCCGTCAGGGTTCCGTCGGCGTGCTCATCGAACGCGCCGATCGTGTTCGTGCCTGCGGTGTTGTCGTTCACATAGACATGACCCACCACGTCGCCCGCTGCGGCGGCGACCTGCGCCGTCCCAGCGAGACCGGCCGTGATCAGTGCGATCATGCCGATGGTTCCCGCGATCCGTGCATGCAGATGCATCGGTGCCTACCTCCTTGGTCTCATCGACGGGCCATCTCGGCCCGATCTCGGTGCTCGGATCCTGTCGCGACGAACGTCTGGTGGTCCGATCGTCCGCCGGCGTTACACCATCGCTCGATGAGATGTTCGTTCGGATCCGGTTGGGCGGCTCGTTGCGCTTGTCGGCATGCTAGGTTGTTGCGTCCGCCTGAGCCGTGCCCGATCGGATCGCTGCCCGCGACCTCGCTCGACCGGCGGCACCGCCGATCAAAGTGACCTGGGCCCTCAGGGACGGCCTCAGGGACGGAAGGAGTTCACAGTGCGCGCCCGGTTCGGACTCACGCTCTCACTCGCCACCCTGGTTGCTGCGTCCCTCGTCGGCACGTCCGCGGCGGCCGATCCGGTGTCCCTCGCCGGCGGATCGTCCACGGCGCGGGCGAACACTCCCGGCAGCGTCAAGGTCCCGTGGGGATCGGGCGTCGCCCGGTTCGTCCCCGGTCACGTCGTGGTCGTGTGGAAGGACGGCGCGCCTCGTAAGGCGACTCGAGCGCTGAACGCGAGCCTCGGCGCGCGGACGATCGCCCCGATGGCGGGGCTGAACGTCGACGTCGTGCGGGTCGACAGCGGAACGTCCGTCTCCGCAACGATCCGCCGTTATCAGCGGTCGCCGTTGGTCCGCTTCGCCGAGCCCGATCGGATCGCGACCGTCGCAGCCCCCATCACCAACGACCCGCTGGTCGGTCAGCAGTGGGCCCTCGACAACAATCATCAGCTCCATAAGCTGACGAATGAGGGCTTCGGCTTCGGCGACGTACGTAGAGGCAAGCTCGACGCCGATGTCGACGCCCCCGAAGCGTGGAGCGCCCAGATCATGCACGGACCGGCGATCATCGCCGTGATCGACACCGGCGTCGACATCAACCAGCCAGACCTGAAGAACCGGTTGTGGGTGAACACTGCGGAGAAGCTGGGGACCCCGGGCGTCGATGACGACGGGAACGGGTTCGTGGACGACAAGAACGGTTGGGACTTCAAGGGGAACGATCCAAACCCGACGCCCGGCCCCAACACGCTCGACGACTCGCACGGCACGCACGTTGGGGGAATCGTCGCGGCGGAGCAGGGCAACAACGAGGGGATCAGCGGCGTCTGCCCGGATTGCACGATCATGGCGCTGCGGATCGGCAGCGCGTCCTCCCTCACCCTCGGCAACGAGCTGAAGGCGATCAACTACGCGATCCGCAACCACGCCGACGTGATCAACCTGAGCCTCGGCGACCCGGTCTGGTCGAAAGCGGAGCGTGCCGCGATCGCGAGGGCGGGCAGGGCCGGCATCCTGGTCGTCGTGGCCGCGGGGAACTCGAGCATGGACAACGACATCCAGTTCTACGAGCAGCCGCGGGGTCTGCCGCCGAGCTGGGCCCCGTCGTACCCCGCCAGCTACACGCTCAAGAACATCCTCGCCGTGGCGGCCAGCAACGACCGAGACCAGTACGGCTACGTCTCTCAGTGCCAAGCGAACGGCGTGCCGCTGTGGGAATGCGGGTTCACGAGCTGGGGGCACGACTCGGTCGACGTCGCCGCGCCGGGCGTCGATATCCTGAGCACCGTCAAAGCACACATGCCCCCGCTGGGGCACACGTATCCGAACTACGAGTTCTTCGATGGGACGTCGATGGCCGCACCGATGGTCGCCGGGATCGCGGGGCTCGTGCGCTCCGAGCACCCGAGCTATTCAGCCGTGCAGATCAAGAACGCGATCATGCATTCGGTCAACCACCCCCCATCGCTTAAGCTCTACGACGCGTGGGGCCCGCAGGCAGGTGTCGGCAAGAAGCTGCTCACCGGGCATTTCACGCGAACGCAAGGCCGGGTGAACGCCCTCCGCGCACTCACGAGTTCGACCACGAACGCGACGCCGCTGACCGACGGCAACATCGACGGAGCCAAACTCTTCACGTCGCCGAAGGTAGGGCACCTAGCCTGGCCGGCGGATGCGAACGACGTGTACAAGCGGAAGCTGCGGAAAGGCACCCGCTATCAGATCGTTCTGAACGGGCCGTCGGGCTCGGACATGGACCTGTGGGTCTGGCGACCGGGGACGACCGAGATCTTCCAGTTCACCTCGGGCTGCTTCGTCAAGGGAGGAGCGTGCCCGGCGTTGCAGGCGGTCTCGGGTGGAAGGACCGCGGATGAGAAGGTGACCTTCAAGGCACCGAAGACCGGCGTCTTCTACATCCAGGTGAACGGTTGGTACTCGGGAGGCCGCTACAAGCTGACCATCCAGAGGGTTTGACGCGAAGCGGGACGGCACTCATGGCGACGATCGACGGTGTCCGGCGTCTGGCCCTGAGCCTCCCGCGGACCGAAGAAGCGCTCGTACGCGATCGCGTGAAGTTCCGCGTCAGCCGGATCGTCTATCTCGCCTTCTCGCGCGACGAGACGGTGATGGGGTTCGCGTTCCCGAAGGAGGAGCGCGAGTCACTCGTCTCGTCCCGACCCTCGTCGTTCCTGATGCCGTCGCCCTCGGACCTTCGCTACAACTGGTTGGACGTTCAGCTCGACGCGATCGACGACATCGAGATGGAGGAGATCGTCATCGACGCCTGGCGGATGGTCGTGCCGAGACGGGTCGCTGCCGCCCATCTCGGCGACTGAGCCCGGCGACGTCGGTCAGGCGGCTCGCGGCGGCTGGCGCAGCTCCGTCTCCGGGACGTGGGCGCCACCCGCCTGCGCGCGCTGCCAACCGACCATCGCGAGACCGGCGACGTTGCCGAGCATCATCGCTGCGAGCCCCCATCCCAAGCCGCTGAGATGCCATCCCAGCACGCGATCGAACGGATATCGGCCGGGGCCGGCGAAGGCCAGCGCAGCGGCGACCGCCGCGTTCACGAGCGGGAGTTCGATCCCTCCGTTGATGTTCCACAGGCCGTTCGGCAGATGAACCACCACGCCGGCCGCGGTCATCGTGCCGATCACGGCGGTGGCGCCGAACGGGTTGAGCAGCCCGGTCGGGATGAGGGAACCTCCCACGGTCTCGTTGAGACCGGCGATCAACGCCAACGGTGGAGCGGGCCGGAAGCCAACGTGGTCGAAGAACCGAGCCGTTCCGGCCGGACCGCCGCCGTTCCACCATCCGAAGAGCTTCTGTGTTCCGTGCCCGATGAACAGCGTCCTATGGCGAGACGCAGGATCAGCGAGGCGATATCCACGCTCAGCACCTCCTCAGGCGTTTATCGCGTTTATCGCGCGTCGGCGGTGCGTGCGAGTCCGCGGATCCAGTCGTCGAGGACGTCTCGCTCCTCCATCGGCCGCTTGGGTGCGTCGTGGACCACACGCCCGGATCGGGAACGCTGGTAGAAGGGCCGGCGTTCCTCATGGATCGCGCACGTGTTCGTCCCGTTGTAGACGGACAATCGCGTTTCGCAACCGTCCGACCGGCAGACGCGGCCGGTCGCGTACCTCCGGGAGGTCTTCACGTCGTTCAAGCCGCGGCCCCGCATCACGTTCATCGCCTGACTCCTCAGTCTGGTGTCGGCTGGTTGCTACCCGTCCCGAAGGAGGGACAAACGCGCGGATGGCGGGGCGGGACTCGAGGTCCTCCCTTGCGACGCCCGTTCCCGTTGGCCGGCGTCGCAAACACGTTCATCTCGGGGCCGACCGCGGGACCGAACGAGGGTTCGCGTGCCTCGGGATCGGGTACCACCGGCATGGAGGTGAGGACCATGACCATCGGGACGACGACTCCCACCAGGAACGCCGCAGGCACCGTGATGCGTATCGTTCTCACGCTCGTCGGAGCGGCGATGATGGTGTTCGGCGCCTTCATGCACTGGGTCCGGGACGGATCGGGACGAACCTGAGCTGGAAGGCCTTCTATTCCACGGATCTAGGGCATGCCCACAACTTCGTCGAGAGCATGGGTTCGTCTTCATCGTGCTCGCGCTCCTCGGGATCGTCGGCCTCGCGGCATGGACCGGGGACTCGGCCGGCTCGCAGGCGCTCTCGGGATCGCCGGTTTCGTCCTGTTCGCGATCCAAGTGTTCCGCGCGAGCGGTCAGAACCTCGAAGGGCTCGACACCAGGATCGAGGTCGGCGCATGGCTCGCCCTGGCGGGATCGGTGATCGTGTTGATCGCCGGGTTCCTCTCGACGCCAGAGCCGATCGTGTACGAGACCTAAGACGGACGATCACGATGAGGATGCTGGCGGTGGGATGCGAAGCGCGCGCAGATCTCCCGACCGGTCAAACGCTCGTGGCGGATCTGATGGTTGCTGTCGCGCCTTCGACACTGATGGACGGGAACAGGCCCTTGAGCAGGTCGACACGTCGGTACGGAAGATCCGCGGGTTCGGATCCGATGTCGCCGATCCCATCGGCGCGAAGGATCCAGCCCTCGTCGTCCGAGAGCAGCTCGATCCGCAGGCGCTCTGAGCCTCCCTCGACGGCGCTCGCGAGGAGCTCCGATACGGCGAGGGCGAGGTCCTCCACCTGGTCCGCCGGCGCTCCCAGATCGGTCGCCACGGCCGTTGCGAACGCTCGCAGGGTCACTCCCATGCGTGGGTCCGCCGGAACCTCCAGGGCGGCGACGCTCATCTCTCGACCCTCAGCGGAGGTCGTCGACGGTCTGAGCGCGCGCGATCGATGGCTCGAGCCCGGTGAGATCGAGCAGCTTCGCGACGGGCGACGCATCCGGCGCAACGAGCACCAGATCGCCTCCGAGCTCCCGCACATGCTTGAGGCAGGCGACGATCGCTCCGAGCCCGCTCGAGTCGACGAAGCCCACGCCGGTGAGATCCAACGCGACCTCCAGCGGCCCCTCCGGGGTTATCTCCCCAACGTGCTCGCGGAGTCCAGGCGCGGTCGCAAGATCGAGCTCGCCAGAGACCGCGAGGACCTTCCACGCTCCCATCGTGTGTCCCTGGATCACGAGCTCGATCAGAACCGCCCCTTCCTCGATCGGCGCGGAAAACCCCACCGACCGCCAACCTAGTATAGGTGGACGCTGTGGAGGACCTCTCGACACCCATCACGGTGAACGTCGCCGCGCGGCCGGATGCACTCCACATCCTGCGCGTCGTCGCCGCCAGCGCGGCAGCGATGCTCCAACTGCCGTTCGACGTTGTGGACGAGGTCCGGATCGCCGTCGACGAGGCAGGGATCCTCTTGCTCGACTCGTCGCCGGATGCCGACGCTCTCCAGCTCGAGATCACGACGAGCGACGGCTCCTTGCTGATCACGCTCAGAACCGATGTTCCCGCGGCCGATTGGCCACGAGCGACCGACCTCGAGAGCTGGTCCTGGACGGTGATCCAGGGGCTCACCCTGAACCCGCGGTTCGTGTCCGGCGACGATGGAACACCGGCGATCCGATTCCGGACACGATCTCCCATGAAGACGCCGTGAGCGAGGACGATCGGCCGGCGAACGACACGGACGGAGCCGTCGAACTGTTCAGACGGCTTCCCGATCCGGCCGTTCGAGAGGAGCTCGTCGAGCGTTTCCTGCCGCTCGCACGTCACCTCGCTCGACGGTTCGCGGGACGCGGGGAATCCATCGACGATCTGATCCAGGTCGCCGACCTCGGCTTGCTGAACGCTGTCGATCGATTCGACCCTGACCGCGGGGTCCAGTTCACGACCTTCGCGGCTGTGACCATCACCGGCGAGCTGAAACGCCATTTCCGCGATCGTGGCTGGTCGGTCCGCGTCCCTCGGTCGTTGCAAGAATCGGCGCTCCTCGTTCATCGCACGCTGGAGACGCTGTGGCAGGACCTCGGCCGGTCGCCCACCATCACCGAGATCGCGCAAAGGGCAGACCTGACGGAGGAAGCCGTGATCGAGGCGATGGATGCCATCCAGGCCTACTCGCCCGCTTCGTTGGACGCGGTCGTCTCCGAAGACGGGACGCCCATGAGCGAGACCGTGGGTCACGCCGACCCATCGTTCGAGGTCGCCGAAGGGTGGGCGACGGTCGCTCCGGCCCTCGAGAAGCTGCCCGATCGCGAGCGTCGCATCCTGTACCTCCGCTTCTTCAAAGGGATGACGCAGACGGAGATCGCCCAGGAGGTCGGGATCTCGCAGATGCACATCTCGCGATTGATCGCGCAGAGCCTCGAGAGGGTCCGGAGCGAGATCCGAGGACCCGAAGCTCGGGGAGACGACGCGAGCGAGCCGGAAGGGAACCGCCGCTAGCTCCGATGCTTCATCACTCGGTCCGGGGTCCCGGGATCCGGCCGGAGGGCTCGTTCGAGCGTTGCCGGAGACGCCGAGATCTCCTTCAGTGCTTCGCCGACGGCGCGGGCGGAGCTGTCTGCCTCAGCCACGTCGCCGAGCGACACGATGCCAACCAGTCGCTCACCCTTCACGACGGGCAAGCGACGGATCCTTTCCGCCGCCATGAGAGCACGAGCCTCCGAGACCTGTGCGTCCGGGCTGATGGTGAAGATCGATCGGCGCGTGGCGACGTCACCGACGTGGACCCCTTTGGGGTCCGCGCGGTCTCCGAGGACGCGGATCACGAGGTCCCGATCCGTCACGATGCCCACGAGATGGCCGTCGGCATCGACCACCGGGGCCGATCCCACGTCGTGCGAACGCATGACCCCCGCCGCGTCGTAGGCATCCATCTCCGGGGAAACCGTCTTGACGTCTTCCGTCATCACGTTCCGGACCAACAGCATCCGCTCGTCCTCCCTTCAGCTTCGGGCTTCCCCGCCGTCAACCCACGGCGCGCGCGAGACGACTATAGGCGCAGCCGACCGGCAGAACTCGCTCTCGCTCACCTCCGGAGGTTGGGTTGCAACAGCCTTCGCTGTTTTCCCCGGATCGGCGGACGCGAAACCGATCCGGGCCGCATTTCGAGCCCGCTATCGGGGTAAGAGCTCGTCGTTGGACCGCGAGGAGGTGTAAGCGATGCCCCGTCGGGACTGGAACGCGAAGCTCGAACGGGAGTACGAACGCCTGGACAAGCAACGGGCCCGGGCCCGGATGGCCAGGTTCGGCCGCACGCGCCCGGTGCGGGCCCTCCCCGCGGGTTCGAGGCGGCCGCGACCCTCGCCGGGAACCCGCGGATCCGCCTGACGGTCAGCCGTCCAGCGTCTCCGGACGACCCAGGTAGTAGCCCTGAGCCAGCGGCACGCCGAGGAGATCCAACGCGCCGAGCTGCTCGGTCGTTTCGACGCCCTCCGCGATCAGCATCGCGTCGATGCCGTGTGCGAACGTCACGAGCGCCGCCGCGAGAGATCGACTTGCCTGGCGCGTACAGATGTCGCGCGTGATGCTGAGGTCGAGCTTGATGAAGTTCGGAGCCAACTCCAAGATGTGCCTGAGGCTGGCGAACCCGGCGCCGGCGTCGTCGATCGCCACCCGGACGCCTCTGCCACGCAGGAGATCCAACGCTCGCACCAGACGCGGATAGTCGTGGACCGGCGCGTGTTCGGTGATCTCGACGATGATCCGGTCGGTGGCTGCCGCTTCCAACGCCGAAAGGAGCCCGCCGGATGTGACCAGCTCCGGTGAGGCATTGACGGACAAGAACAGCTCGGGCGCGAGCGAGGGCAGCCGCTCCAGCCCGCGGCAGACGGCGGCCCGTTCCAGTTCCAGCCCGAGCCCGACCTCCGCCGCTTCTCGGAACCACACGTCCGGAGGACGCCTCGGCTCACCCGCGAACCGGGCGAGCGCTTCGTAGCCGACGATCTTCCCCGCTCGGAGGTCGACGATGCGTTGGAAGACCATCGAGAAGGGATCCTCACCATCGAGGACGCGCTGGATCCGCGTTGCGGTCTGACGTTGCGTGACCGTCGCCTCTCGCTCGCGACCCAGCCGGGTCGCCAGTTGGCGGGCCACGAGCGTCGTCACCGACCCCGACAGCACGACGCCACCTTCCCCGGCATCGTGGATCGCGCGAAGGATGTCCTCGACCGGCGTTCCCTTCACGAGGTAGCTGGTCGCACCTTCGGCGAGCATCTCGCTGATGCTCTGCTCGTCCTCGTGCGCCGACAGGACCACCACGCGGGTTTCCGGGGAACGTGCCCGGATCTCGCGGGCAGCCCTGGGGCCACCTCCGTTCGGCATGTTCACATCCAGCAGCGCGACATCCGGGCGATGCAGGGCCGCGAGCTCGATCGCTTCCTCGGCGTCGGTGGCGAGCGCCGTGAGCTCCAGCGTGTCCTGATGCTCGATCAGGTTCGCGAGGGCATCGCGCATCGTCGGATCGTCGTCGGCGACGAGCACCCGGATCGTCGTCGTCCCGATCACGAGCGTCGTTCCTCGGGAACCCACGCCACGACGGTCGTGCCGCGCCCCTCCGCGCTCTCGATCCGACACCATCCGCCCGCGCCGTCCGCGCGCTCGCGCATCGACGTGAGACCGAAGTGCCCCTCGGGTGAGTCGGGCGTCGCTGCATGGTCGAAGCCGACGCCGTCATCCGAGACGCTGATCGCGTATCCATGATCTCGCTGCTCGACCACGACGTCGACGCGCGTTCCTCCGCCCGCGTGCTTGCGGATGTTCGTGAGTGCCTCCTGCGCGATGCGGAAGAGCACCACCCTGATGGCCTCCGGAGGTTCGCTCGGGAGCCGATCCACGAGCTCGTACGTCGCATCCACGTAGGGGGCCACCCGCGTTGAGAGGAATAGTTCGAGAGCGGGGACGAGCCCATCGCGGTCGAGGACGTACGGACGGAGATCGAACATCAGTCCTCGCAGGTCCTCGATGGCGTGGCCCACCGTGTCCATCACCTCTGCGAGCTGGCCGTCACCATCGAGCTCGGGGCGATCGAGCCGGAGGGTCCCGAGGCGCAGCAGCACCGCAGTCATGGACTGGATCGGGTCGTCGTGGATCTCTGCCGCGATCCGGCGTCGTTCTTCCTCCTGCGCGTCAACGAGCCGAGAGAACAACCGCTGTCGCTGCCCGTCAAGCTGGCGGAGACGTTCGACCGTCTCCTCAAGCTCGATCGCATGCTGCGACGCGACTTCGGCCAGACGCGCCTGGCGGATCGCGATCGCCAACTGGTCGGCCGTCTCGCGGAGCACGTCCGCGTCCATGAAGGATGATCCGCCAACCTCGCGCCACGAGAGCGCCACCAGCCCGATGACGCCTTCGTCCGTGACGAGGCTCGCCGTGGCAGAGCTTCTTAGCCCCTGCTTGACCAGCGTGTCGCCGACGTCGCTCCGGACCTCAGGCGCCTGCAGGTCCGGGAACGAACTGACGCGTTCTTCTTGGATCACCATCATGGGGACGAACCGATCGAGGGGCACGACGGTTCCGACGCGAGGCTCGATGCCCGGGGGGTCGACCGCGAGGTAGGTGGCCACGCCTACCTCCGCGTCGAACTCCAGCAAGGAGGCCCGGTCCGCGCTCGCGATCCGCCGAAGACGACGGAGCGCGTCGTTCGCGAGGTCGGACGTCGATCTGGCGCCGAGGATCGCTCGATCGATCGCGACGAGCCCTTCGAGCCGATCGACGCTTCGGCGGATCACCTGCTCTGCGCTCTTCCGCTCGCTGATGTCGCGAGCGATCGACGAAGCCCCGACGATCGCCCCGCGCTCGTCCCTGACGGGCGATACCGTCAGGGAGACGGCAACCTGGGTCCCGTCCTTCCGGATCCGGAGCGTCTCGAGATGCTTCACACCCCGGCCCGAGGCGAGACCTTCGAAGATCTGGGCGAGCTCCGCGACCCTGTCCGTCGGAACCACACGGCCGACGGGTTCGCCGACCATCTCCTCGGCGGTCCACCCATACATGTGTTCCGCGGCACGGTTCCAGCTGGTGACGATCCCGTCGAGGGTTTCGCCGATCACCGCATCGCTCGACGACTCGACGATCGCGGCCAGTCTTCGGTTCGCCTGCGCATCGTTCACGCGGCGCACGAACGCCCCCGTCTGTGAACCGACGGAAGAGGCGACATCGACGATGTCCCCGCCGGGCGTATGGCCGCCCTTGGAACCGAAGAGGTCGATCACGCCGATCGCTTCGTCGTCCTGCAGGATCGGGACCCCGAAGCCGAAGCGCAACCCGGCCTCGGCGGCTGCTTCCTTGCGCACGAACGAGGCGCCCGAAGACAGCTCCGGGACCCAGACCGGGCCGCGCGTTGCGAGCACCTTCCCGGGCAGCCCCTCCCCCGAAGCGAACGAGAAGGATGAACGGGATGGGATCGGTTCGAGGGGCCGCGTCCCGGGTGCCGTCCACGACCCACCGAAGTACAGGCGGCCGTCGGACCGGTCGAGCCACCAGATCTCCCCGAAGGACCATCCGAGGTTCCGCGAGAGAGCCTCGAGGACCTTCGGGACGGCCTGGTCGATCGAATCGGAGCCGGCGAGCGCAGCCGTCGCTTCGGCCCGGGCTCGCAGCAGACGTCGCGCCCGGTCGAGGTCGTGGAAGATGCCGTTCACGCGCACCGAGACGAGGACGAACACCATGCCCGAAAGCGCGACGAGCCCGACCAGGTCGATATCCAGGCCAGGGTCGCCAACCATGTGGATCCCGGCGGTCACCGGCACGAGCAACGCGCCGAGCATCAGGAAGAGGATCTGCGCCCTCCCGGGGACGCCCTGATCCCGTCCGCGATGTGGGAACGGTCGGCGGGCCGAGGGATGCAGGACCGCCGCGCCCATCGAGATGAAGGAAGCGATCCAGATCGCGTCGATCGGCCCACCCGGCTGGAAGGTCCCCTGCAAGAGCTCCCTCCCGTACCAGATATCCCCGATCAGCAGGCCCGCGAAGCTCGCGATGAGCATGCGCGCCGACGGGGTCCGTGTACCGCGATCGACCAGGATCCAGACACCGACCGCGAGCAGCAGGAGATCCATCGCGGGATACGCGATCGACCAGACCCGTTCCATGACGGTGACGCCCGTCAGGTGCACGAGCGGTACGACGCTGACGAACCAGATCAGCGACCCCGCGCCGACCGTGATGATCGTTGCATCGATCAGGACTCCCCGGTCACGGGGCGGCCTCCCGCCGCGGAGGAACAGCACCATCGCGACCGCGAAGCATGGGTAGGCAGCCAGGAAGAACACATCGGCGAACGACGGGAACGGGAGGGTCGCTCCCCGAACCCGTGCGATGAGCAAGATCGTGTTGCCGATCAAGAACGCCGCTTGCCCGCACGCGAGGACGATCCAGGGACCAGGACGCCCGGCGAAGCGCAAGGTGAACGCGGCGATGAACGCGCCGACAAGCGCCAGGGACCCTCCGACCAGGATGAAGTCCTTGATCGGCTGGACCGGCGGCGTGAGGGCCGAGATGCAAGCGACGGTCTCACCGGTCGCTAAGTACCAGAGCCACGCCCTGCTTTTGTGCGCTGCCTCAGCTGGAGGCGATATCGACGACGCGGGCGGCGACGTTCCACGCTCGCGATGATCGACGCCGACATCCGTCGACGACCAGATTGCCATCGATGTCGCCTCCCGGGCGTTCCCGTCAGAAGACGGGCTCCCCTCCTCGATATCGGCGTCACGCAACCCCACTTGAGGAGCCGTCCCACGGAGGTCGGCTCGCGGCCACATGACAGCCGTGACATGCGCACCACGGGTACGCACGCAGGCGCCGCCACAGGACCGTGACAGTCCTGTCATGACGCTTGCCCCCGGCGCGATCAGCGGACCATCGTGGTGTGTTAGAACGTTTCCGCGTCTTTGACGAGGGGGTTGCATGGTGCGCTCGTTTCGGTCGTTGCGTGGTGCGTGGAGGTTCCCGGTACTCGTCGCGGTGGGGGTGATGGTGGCGTCGTCGTGCTCGTCGTCATCGAGCTCAGGCGGAGCGGGGACCACGCCGGCCGCCACGATCTTCGTTCAGAACTTCCGATACAACGGAGTCCCCACGACGCTGTCCTCAGGCATCGTCACGTTCTTGTTCGAGAACAAGGAGTCGTTCCCGATCACGCACGAGATGATCCCGGTCGCCTTGCCCACGGGGAAGAGTGCCCAGGACGTCATCTCGGCGGCGCAGGCGAGTGGGCCGACGGGTGGGGCCGCTTCCGAGGACCTCTGGCTGCACATCGGGGGCGACTTCGGTCCTGCCGACACGGGGGCGAGCGTCGTCGAAACCCTCTACCTGCCGCCCGGGAACTACGTCTTCGCCTGTTGGCAGACGGGCACCCAGAGCGGCGGCGAGAACGGTCCCCCGCACGCGGCGAAGGGGATGGTCGCCGAGTTCAGCGTGACCTGACCGGGAGTGCGTCCCATCCGAGCCGACCGCCGGCCTCGAGTATCCAAGTACCTCGCGGGGGCACTGCTTCCCCTCGTCGGCGCATGCGCCAAGGAGGGGATCTCCCCGCAGGGGCAAGACGTCCACCAGCTCTATACGGTCATCATGATCCTGGCGGCGCCCGTGTTCGTCGCCGTCGAGGGGTTACTGATCTGGAGCGTCGTCCGCTACCGCAAGCGGGATACCGCGGCGCCGCCGCAGACCGTGGGTGGGAACCGCTCGCTCGGGGTCTTCTTCGCGATCCCGGCCATCATCGTCGCGGCGCTCTTCCCGTTCGGCGAGGCGACGCTGATGAAGATCGAGAAGCCTGAGATCCCGCAGGTCAAGATCAAGGTCGAGGGTTTCCAATGGGAGTGGACGTTCCTGTATCAGAACGAGGGGATCTTCGTCTCCGGGAAGACGGCGTCGGACCAGGCCCCACAACAGCCGGCGCAGATGTATCTGCCGGTCGACGAACCCGTTGAGATCGACCTGACGTCCCGCGACGTGATCCATTCCTTCTTCGTGCCCGATCTGCTGTTCAAGCGCGACGCGATCCCAGGCCGAACGACCTCGTTCACCTTCACCCCGACCGTGCTCGGAACGTTCCATGCTCAATGCGCGGAGTTCTGCGGTCTCTTTCATTCGAAGATGACGTTCGAGGTGCACGTCGTCTCGCCTCCGGACTACCAGGCGTGGATCTTGCAGGAGCGCAAGGCGGCGGCAAGCGTCACGTGCGCACCCACCGGGACGACCCTGGCGCTGATCGCGCACAACATCTCGTGGAACACGAACTGTCTCGCGGTCCCCGCCCAACAACCATTCACCGTGAGCGTCACGAACCAAGACGACGGGATCCAGCACAACTTCTCGATCTACGACAGCTTCTTCGAGAAGAAGACCTACTTCACCTCGCCCAAGCTGCTCGGGCCGGCGAGCGAGACGTTGAACGTGAGCGGGCTGCCGGCCGGCCACTACTACTTCCAATGCGACGTCCACGGGCCCGCGATGTCGGGATCGTTCGTCGTGGCGGCGCCTGGATCAAGCCCAGGATGATCATGGAGGACACGATATGGCGGTGAAAGAGGCACCGACCGCGGCGCTCGCGCCGGAGCCCGAGCGCGGCCGGCTCCTCGATTGGCTGACGACGACCGACCACAAGAAGATCGGTCTCCTCTACCTGATCAACAGCTTCGCGTTCTTCGCTGTGGCGGGGATCTTCGCGCTGCTGATGCGGACCGAGCTCGCCCGGCCGGGGACGCAGATCTTCGCCCCGCATGCCTACAACCAGCTCTTCACGCTCCACGGGACCCTGATGATCTTCTTGGTGATCTTCCCGCTGCTCGCGGGGTTCGGGAACTACTTCGTCCCGCTCCAGATCGGCGCGCTCGACATGGCGTTCCCGAGGATCAACGCCCTGTCCTTCTGGCTGCTGCCCGCCGGCGGTCTCACGATCCTGGCGGGGTTCCTTACCCACGGCGGAGCGGCCGCGGCCGGCTGGACCGGCTACCCACCGCTCGCGGAACAGCTCGGAACGGGTCAGGACCTGTGGATCGTGGGCTTGATCCTCGTGGGCACCGCGTCGATCCTGGGCGGGATCAACTTCGTGGTGACGATCCTCCGGATGCGGGCGCCCGGCATGACGATGATGCGGATGCCCGTGTTCACGTGGAGCATCCTCGCGACCTCACTCCTCGTGATCCTCGCGGCGCCCGTCCTCACGGCCGGACTGATCATGGTGTTCGCCGACCGTCAGCTCGGTACGACCTTCTTCGACCCGAACCGAGGAGGCGTCGTCATCCTGTGGCAGAACGTCTTCTGGTTCTTCGGCCACCCTGAGGTGTACATGCTGATCCTCGGAGCGTGGGGCGTCGTCACCGAGATCATCGCGGTGTTCTCGGGCAAGCCGATCTTCAGCTACCGGGGCGTGATCCTCGCGTTCCTCTTGATCACGGCGTTGTCGTTCAGCGTGTGGGCGCATCACATGTTCGCGACCGGAGCCGTCGAGCTGCCGTTCTTCAGCGTGACCACCGAGCTGATCTCGATCCCGACGGGCGTGCTGTTCTTCATCTGGCTGGCGACGCTCTGGCGCGGGAAGCTCCGCTTCGAACCCCCGATGCTGTTCGCGCTCGGTTTCATCGCGATGTTCCTGATCGGAGGGATCGACGGCGTCTGGGCGGCGTCTCCCGCGATGGACTTCGCGATCCACGACACCTATTGGGTCGTCGCCCACCTGCACTACGTGCTGTTCGGCGGCACGCTCTTCGGCGTGATGGCCGCGATGTTCTATTGGTTCCCGAAGATGACGGGACGGATGCTCTCCCGGCGTCTGGGGATCTGGCAGTTCTGGCTCCAACTGATCGGGTTCAACCTGACGTTCTTCCCCATGCACATCCTGGGCCTGCGCGGGATGCCTCGGCGCATCGCCGACTACCCGCCCGACCTCGGGTGGAGCTTCCTGAACCTCCTGGCGTCGATCGG
>JALYLP010000479.1 GCA_030774195.1 Actinomycetota bacterium
GGCGAGATGCTCGTACGGACCTTCACGGCCGTTACGGTTTGGTGGAACGACCTCAAGGTTCGCGCTCAGGAGGAGAAGGGCGCGACGGCGGTCGAGTACGCGCTGATGGTGGCGCTGATCGCGGTCGTGATCATCGCGGCGGTCGCCTTCCTCGGCAAGGCGGCCAGCAACAAGTTCAGCACGGTTGGAAGTGCGGTCGACAACGCGTAAGTGCATAGCGGGACGGCTCGCCGGCCGCTCGATCCTTCGGGGAGAGGCGCCGGAGAGATCGAGGGACCGGCGGTACGCGGTACTTGGAGGAGTATCGATCCGTGGGTGCCAGGTGAACGGCAGGAAAAGGGGTGACAGATGTTCCTTCGTCTCTACACAGGCGTCGCCGCCTGGTGGAACGACCTGCGTACGCGCGCCCAGGAAGAGAGGGGCGCGACGGCCGTGGAGTACGCCCTGATGGTGGCGCTGATCGCGATCGTCGTGGTCGCGGCGGTGGCCTTCTTGGGGAAGGCGGCGAGCAACAAGTTCAGCACGATGGGTAGCGGCCTGGAGAATGCGTGAGACCATATGGGCGACCTCCGGTCGCTCAGTGTCTCGGCCTCGGATGCCGAGACACTGATGGACCGGAGGACGAAGGAAGTGGAACGATGAGGATCCCCCAGAGGCTCCGTCGTGAGGATGGGGCCGCAGCCGTCGAGTTCGCGTTGATCATCGGCGTGCTCGCCATGCTGATCTTCGGCATGCTCCAGTTCGGACTGACGTTCTTCGAGCTCCAGAATCTCCGTGCGTCGGCTCGCGAAGGCGGCCGACTCGGGGCGGTCGGTGCGACACCCGACGCGATCCGTACGGATCTCGAGAGCGCATCGAACGGAGCCATCAGGACGGGCGAAGCGAGCAACACCAGTTTCGTGAAGGTGTCGTACTCGGACACGGGAACGTTCTCGGGTTCGCCGGGTTCGGAGCCGAACCTGACCGGTAACACGCAACCTGCGTGTTCCTCGAGCGCGACGGTCACCACGGATGCGGCTGTCCGGGTGCAGATGTTCCTCGCGTCGGCGCCCGCCCATCTCCAGAACCTATTCACGCTCAACATCCCGCTCCTTCCGACGATCACCATGAGGCCGACCATCGATGCGCAGTTCCGTTGCGAGGGAGTGAAATCGACGACATGACCCCTGCTCGTCGGCGTTTGGTGCTGAACGTGCGCGAGGAACGTGGTGCGACCGTTGTCATCGTCGCGCTCGTTCTGATCGCGATGTTCGGGATGATGGTTCTCGTCGTCGACGTCGGAGGGCTCCTCTGGAAGCGGCGTGAGCTCGTCAACGGCTCGGACGCCGCCGCCTTGTCGGCGGCTTCGACGTGCTCCCTTCCCACCTCGGTCGATCCCAAGTCGCCCGAGGACGCGGCGGACCCGCTCGCGGCCCAGAACGTGACCGGGCTCGATCCGACGACCACGCCGAACAACGCCACGGTCCTGCCCAATACCTGCCACACGGCGAAGTCGGGGTGGGTCAAGGTCCAGTACTCGCAACAGCAGCATCTGTTCTTCGCGCCGGTGCTCGGCTTTTCGAACCAGAACGGGGTGACCACGAAGGCGTACGCGATCTGGGGGCCGGCGGGGGCGGCCAACCCGGTCCCCATCGTGGTCTACACATCGGCGTTCCAAGGGAGTTGCGATATATCGGCGAACCTCCCGCCGGGCAGCCCGTGTTACATGTGGTACGACAACGACCGGTTCACCAACTCGGCGTTCGGGTTCCTGAACCTGAACGCATCCGATCCCCAGAAGGGATGGGACGTGGGAGCCGCCGATCAGTGTCCGAACGTCGGCGCCAGCGACCGTCAAGGGTGGATCGACCAGACCGGCAGCATCGCCGACCTGCCCGTCCACTACACGACGACCAACCCTCTCCCGACGTACGTGTGCCGGGTGAGCGGTCTCTCCAGCAGTGACTGGGACGCGCTCCGCAACCGGGTCGGGGACCTCGTCACCTTCCCCATGGATGAATGCACGCAGAACGTCGATCAGAACGGGAACCCGGTCGGTTGCTTCGGGACCCCTGACAAATACGACATCATCGGGTTCATCGACTTCACGCTGACGGCGGTGCTCGACCAGGCCACCGGCCCCAACGGGTGGGGCGGGATCCCGAACACGACCTGTCAACAGAACAACTTCGATGTGACGCGGAACCAGAGCTACAGCTTGCTCGGGCTCGGCGGCGGCAACTGTCCGACCGCCCTCCAGTCCGCGGCGATCATCGACGCGACCTCCATCCTGATCGACGGCAAGGGCACTACCGACCCCACCCGGCAATACAACTACGACCCCGCCACGAGATCGTTCACCTGGACGGGGCCGACCAGTCCTCCTCGGATCAAGATCCAGTTCGACTGGTCGATGGCCGGGGAATGCGGCACACCTCCTGGCAACTCGAGCGCGGTCTGCATCAAGGTTGTCACGGTCGCGGTCCACGTCGGAGGGTCCAACCCCTGTCCGACGTGCTCTCCGTTGAGCAACATCCGAGCCGTCAAGCTCTGCGATCCCGTCGTGACGGGCTCATGTAACGGCATCAACGTTCCGACATGACTCTGAGATGAAAAGCGCGCTTCGAGGGCTCGGTCCCTCGGAGTGCAGGGGAAAGGGGTAACGGGGATGAGATCACGAGGTCTGGTGGTTGCGATCGCTGTCGTGCTCGCGGTCTTGGCGGCCGTGGGCGTCATCGTCTATACGAATAGCGTCAAGAACGGCACGGGTGCAGACACGACCGCAGTGATCGTGTCCAACCAGGACATCCCGGCGAACACGCCGCTGAACCCCTTGATCGATTCCGGGGCGTTCGGAGCCGTGAACGTGCCGAACGACACCCTCGTCTCTGGGGCCGTGATCGACGAGAACGAGCTCCGGGACCAAACGACGTCATCCACGATCTACGCCAACGAGCAGATCCCAACGTCGCGACTTGCGACGGGGACGAGCAACACGCTTGGCATCTCCGAAGGTCACGTGGGGTTGGGTATCCAGGTCGACGGTCCGCAGTCGGTCAATGGCTATATCCAGAACAACGACCAGGTCGTGATCTACGCCACGTTCCCGCAAGGGGAGACCGTGACGAAGCAGGACCTGAAACACCTGCTCGCGCCGGCCCAGCTCCAGAGGTTGCTCACCGCACTGCAGACGGGTACTACTGCCAACGCGCCAGTCATCACGATGCCGTTCGACTTCACGCTTCCGCTGGTCAGGTCCGTGCGGGTGCTGGCGATCAACAACCCGCCGGCCGACTCGAGCACGGGCAAGCCCGGGAGCGGCGGTTCGACGCTCGTGCTCGACATGCTCCCGAGCGACGCGCAGGCAATCGTGCTGGCCAACACGGACGCGACACAACTCTGGCTCGGCCTGCTCCCTCCGAACAAGGACGGATCGGCTGCCTCCGGCTACAAGTCACCCGCAACCTTCGGGGTGCCGTTCGCCAAGGTCACCGGGGTGGGGGCGCCTTGACAGACGCGAGCGTCGTCGCCGTCGGGACGCCGCAGTCGTTCCGTCAACAGCTGGCTCGATCGCTGGAGCTCGAGGCCGAGGAGGTGGGCTGGGTCCAGTCCGCTACCGCGGCCGAAGAGCTCCTGATCGGCCCGTACCACACGGTGGACGTGCTCGTGCTGTCTCCCGAGGTCAAGGAAGCCGACGCGCTCGGCTTGGCCGAGTTCGTCGGGCGCACCTCGCCGGGGACGGCGATCGTGCTGGTCCGCGATCACACGTGGAACGGGCTCCTGCCCGCAGCGATGCGGGCGGGCATCCGCGACGTCGTGGACATGACCCAAGGGACCGACGAGCTGCGCGAGGCCGTGGAGCGGGCCATCTCATGGGCTGCGAACCTGCGGTCCGCGAACGCCAGCGGCGGCAAGTCCGACGGTGTTCGCACGCAGCGCGGGCACATCATCTCGATCTTCTCGTCCAAGGGCGGATCGGGTAAGACCTTCCTCACGACCAACCTCGCCACGGCGATCGCGCAGGTGACGGGAGAGGACACGGCGCTCGTCGACCTGGACGTCGACATGGGCGATGTGTTCACGTACTTCGGCCGGGAGCCCACGGCGAGCGTCACGGACCTGATGGAGCTCGGTGAGGGCGCGGAACGCGCTCGCGTCCGCGAGGTCGGTGTCGAGGTCGCACCGCACACATGGGCCTTCGGCGCACCGCCGGACCCCGCGGCCGAGGCGCCGGCGGGCGAGGCGATCGGGAAGTTCCTTCGCGCGATCCGCAACGAGTTCGCGTTCGTGATCGTGGACGCGTCGGTCGACTACTCGGACTCAGCCCTTGTGTGCTTCGACCTCTCGGACATGATCTGCCTCGTGACGAGCTTGGACGTTGTCGGCGTGAAGCACCTGTCGAAGGCGCTGGACACGCTGCTCACGATCGGCCTTCCGCGGGAGCGGTTCCGCGTGGTGTTGAACCGCGCGGACTCGAAGGTCGGCTTGGACGCGTCCGACGTGGAACGCGTCATGAAGATCCGTGTCGACGCCATGATCCCGTCGAGCCGACTGGTTCCGACGTCCCTCAACAAGGGCCGTCCGGTCGTGCTCGAGGAGCCGGGTTCCGAGGTCGCGCAGGCCATCAGCAGCCTGGCGGTTCGGTTCGCCGGCAGCGCGGGTCAGGTCGGCGAGCTCGGAGGGACCGAGGTCGTCGACGACAGGAAGCAGCAGAAGAAGAAGGGCCTGTTCGCCCGCTCCGGGAAGAGCTAAGGATCGAAGGAGGCATCCCCCCATGTCGCTAGCAGATCGCCTCGCGAAGGCACAACAGCGAGACCGGATCTCGGAGGTTCGGGCGCGGGTTCAAGAGCGCCTGGTCGAGTCGCTGGGTCCGCGCCTGTACGACGCGACGTTGTCGGACACCGAGCTCGAGGGTCTCGTCCACCAGCGGCTCCGCGAGCTCTTGGACGACGAGGAGGGTCCGCTCTCCGCGCAAGAGAAGCTGCTCATCGTCCGGCAGATCGGTGACAGCGTCCTCGGCCTCGGACCGCTGGAGCCGTTCGTCCGTGACCCGGAGGTCACGGAGATCATGGTCAACAACTGGGACACGATCTACGTGGAGCGCGCGGGGAAGCTGTATTGGACGGGCACGAAGTTCCACGACGAGCAGCAGCTCCGGCGGACGATCGACAAGATCGTCGGGAAGGTCGGGCGCCGGGTCGACGAGGCGTCACCGTACGTCGACGCACGTCTGCCCGACGGCTCCCGTGTGAACGCCGTGATCCCGCCGCTCTCGATCGACGGGCCGGCGCTCACGATCCGGAAGTTCGCCGCCGACCCCTACCAGGCGGACGACCTCATCGAGTTCGGGACCATGACGTCGCCGGTCGCGCAGTTCCTCGAGGCGTGCGTCCGCGGCCGGATCAACGTCCTGGTCGCAGGAGGAACGGGCGCCGGGAAAACCACGACGCTCAACGTGATCTCGTCGTTCATCCCGGACGACGAGCGCATCCTCACGATCGAGGACGCCGCGGAGCTCAAGCTGCAGCAGCCCCACGTGATCCGACTGGAGTCGCGGCCGCCGAACATCGAGGGCAAGGGGCAGATCACGATCCGCGACCTGGTCCGCAACTCCCTGCGCATGCGCCCCGACCGCATCGTGGTCGG
>JALYLP010000480.1 GCA_030774195.1 Actinomycetota bacterium
CTGCAACTGTTGCGTGAGCTCGAGGACATGCCGTCCGGCTTGATCCTCCTGCTCGCGGATCCTGGTCCGGAGCTGCTCGAGCTGCGTCTCGAGTGCCTCACGGACCTGGATCTCACGCTGCGCTTCCTTCTCCGCTCGTTCGACCTCGTCCTTGGAGGGCACACCGCCGGCAGCGGCCGTCTGCTTCTCTTTCCGGAAGCTCCACTTCTTGGGTTCGGGCTTCGATGCCGCCTGCTCTCCGGTGAGTCGGGTCGACGTTCCAGGCGGAGGAGCCGGTCGAGAATGGGCACGGGCGCGAGCGCGCTTGACGGCGAGCCGCTGCGAGAGCAGCAGTAGCGTGATCAGGAGGAACACCACGGCAGCCGCCGCGAGCCCGAGCTCGACCGTGTGCCACGGCTGCTGTGATGCAGCTTCCAACGGTTGGTAGCGCTGATCCACGGACACGGCGCCGCTGGGCTTGCCCCTGGCACCTTGCAGCCTTACGTAGGTATGGAGGAGCTCGATCGAGGAGGGCTGGGCCGTTCCGATCGAAACGCGATCCATCCCGGCGACGCTCGACGCGGCGCCGCCTGCGGCGCTGTGGATCGCATCCGAGTCGCCCGGCTTGGTTCCTGGATCATCCGCAGCGTCCGACGAGAAGAGGAGCGTTCCGTTCTGCGCGAAGATCCGAACGCGGACGATCACTCCCCCGGCGAGGACACCTTCCCGGAGCTGGTTCAGAAGCTTGGTCGCCGTTCCGGCCGGCAGTGGTTTCGCCAGGCTGGCCTGCTCGATCACCGGTGCAACGGTCTGCCGAACGAGGGCGGAGGCCTTGCTCTCCTGGTCGTCCACCTTCGACGTCAGCGCGGTCTTCTGCATGAACGAAGCGCCGACGACGAGGAGAGCACACACCACGACCAGCACCGCGAAGAGCGGCCACTTGGAGCCTTTGCGGTCGTCGGTCCCGATGATCATCCTCGCCCCACGCGTCGACGCAGGCACCCGCGGGCGCCTTCCCTTCTGTGTGCTTCGGCGCATGCGGGGACGACCTGAACCCCCGGGCTAGGACTTCGGGTCCGCCGGAGATATCCAGTGATCCGCTATGTTGTGGCGCAGGGGCCTTGACGATCGAGTTGACCCGGTGCGCGAGAATCGGGGATGTGGAAACCGCTGCGCAGACGCTGCACCGGCTCACGTCCATCGATCGCGCATTCGCAGACGCGCCGGAGCTCGAATGGGCGGCGCCGGTCGACGACCCTCGCGTGGTGAACAACCTGGAGGCCAACGACCTGGACCGCTTCCCGTGGTTCTACAAGCGCTACGGGCAGTCGCTACCCCGCGTGCCGCTCCCCCGAAGCCTGCCGTCCACGACAGCCCCCGCCGTCGCGGTGCTCGCGGGCACCGCGGACGTCGCCCACATCGAACTGGATCTGCCGCAGCTCTCCCGGTTGTTGCACCTCTCCGCCGGAGTCGTGCGCACGACGGAACGGCCCTACGCGACCTGGCTGTTCCGCGCCGCCGGGTCCGCGGGCGGCCGCTTCCCCTTGGAGTTGTACGTCGCCGTGCCCGACGGCATGAAGGTGCCTGCGGGCGTGCACTGGTACGACCCGCAGGACCACGCGCTCGTGCAGGTCGCACCTCCACCGCGCGGCGATACGCCCACCCTCGTCGTCACCGGGGTCCCGTGGCGCACCGGCTGGCGCTACCGAGAGCGCGGATACCGGCACGTGTACTGGGACGCCGGCACGATGCTCGGCCAGCTCCTCGCCGTCGCCGAGTCCGCGGGGCTCTCCTCGTCGCTGTACAGCCGATACCCCGACACGTCGGTGGCCGCGCTCGTCGGCGCCGACGGGGTGCACGAGTGGCCCGTAGCGGTCGTTGCCCTGGGCGACGGCCCGCCCGCGATCGACGCCGCCGGTCCCGCCGCCGCGGGCGACGTGGACGCAGCGCCGTTGGAGTTCCCCCTCATCACGGCCGCGCAACGCGCCGGCGACCGGGATGCGCTCGGGTCGCCATGGGAGCACGGCGCCCCCGTCGATGTGTCCGTCCTCGGGCAGGAACCGATCGAGAACGTCGTGCTCGCCCGCGGTTCGCAACGCCGGATGGACCCCACGCGCGGGCTGCCGGAGAGCACGCTGCGCACGTCCCTGTTGGCGGCCCTGCGGGGCGTGGATCTCCCCCACCGCTTCGTCGCGCACAACGTCGAGAGCTTCACGCCGGGTCTGTACCGCTGGCCGGATCTGTCGGCTCCCGCGCGCTCGGGTGAGATGCGCGAGGAGGTCTACCACGTGTGTTGGGAACAGGCACTCCCTCGCGATGCAGCGTTCGTCGTGATCGCCGCGACGGACGTCGGCGCGCTCGACGACCGGGAGTACCGCGACGCGCATCTCGCCGCAGGCGTGGTGATGGGAAGGCTGCACCTGCTGGCCTACAGCCTCGGCGCGAGCGCCTCGGGGATGACCTTCGTCGACAGCGACGTGCCCGCGCTGTTGGACGAGCCGCTGGATGGTCTGCTGTTCACATGCGTCGGCGTTCCGGAGTACGCGTCCTCGGCGGGCGGCATGCCCGGCGCACCGACCGCCGTTCGCATGATGGAGCCACGGTCGTGACATCGTTCGCCGGCGTTCGCCGGGTCAGTGGTACGAGGGCGTGCCGCTCCCCGCACCTCTCCCCTTGAAGACCCGGAACAACAGGAACAGGGACGGAGCCACGAGCACGGTGCCGATCGCGAAACCGAACGCGATCGGTCGGAGGGCGTTCGCAGGGGCAGCCGCGTCCGCAACCGTCATGTCGGGGACGATCAGGTAGGGCCACTGCGCGACGCCCCATCCCGCTACCACGGATGCGACGGCGACCGCAGCGCCGACCCGCGCGAGGCGGTAGCGGCGTCGCGCGACCGTCCCCAGGGATGCGATGCCGCCGACGGCCGACAGCACGGCGAAGGGCCAGGCACGTGTGAGCATCCCGTGCCAGAGCTGCGGTGAGACGTTGCGGGTGACGAGGAGTCCCAGCATCGCCACGACGCCCGACACGGCACCGGAAACGAGCGCCCGGCGGCGGAAGACCTCCTCCATCACCCGATCGTCTCGCTGCGTCGCTTCGACCGTCAGGTAGCTCGCCGCGAGGAACGCGCACGAGGCGAGTGCCAGCAGCCCCGTCACGATCGACAGCGGGCCGGTCCATGTGCCCCAGAGGGGAGCGACGACCGTCGATCCCGCGACATGGATCCTGCCGGAGGCGATCGCTCCCGCGGCGGCGCCGAGCGCGAGCGGCGTCACGATCGAGGCCACACCGAATACCCTCGTCCACGTCCGTTGCCACGCCGACCCCCGATCACCCCACGAGCGGAACGCGAACGCGGCACCGCGGAACACGATCCCGGCGATCGCGATCGAGAACGGCACGTACAGGGCGAAGCCGAGGGACGCGAACGCGGCCGGGAAGGCCGCGAGCAATCCGGTGACCACGAAGATCAACCAGACGTGGTTCGCTTCCCAGACCGGTCCGATCGCATCCGAGATGAGGGCCCGCTCACGCTCACGCATCGGTCCGATCGCCAAGAGATCCCACACGCCGCCGCCGAAGTCCGCTCCGCCGAGCAGCCAGTACAAGGTGAGGCCTCCGCCGATCACGATCAGGACCGCGACCTCGAGCTGGAACGTCGTCATGCCGGCGCCTCGAGCTCGGTTGCTCCGCGTGGCGTCCGGGCGAGGCGGAGGAGGAGCCACGCGCACGCGACGCCGAGCAGGAGGTAGATCGCCACGGTCGCCACGAGCCAGAACGCGATCCCGGGTCGCGACGTCACGGCGTCCGCCGTCCGCGTTTGGCCGTACACGATCCACGGTTGACGGCCGAGCTCGGTCACGACCCAGCCCATCTCGAGGGCGACGAAGGTGGCCGGTCCCGCAACGGCGGCCGCTCGGAGGAACCACTTCGTCTCGGGCAGTCGGCGGCGGCGGATCCACCCGATCAACGCCCACAGCCCGAGCGCGGCGAGGGCGAACCCGATCGCCACCATGATCTGGAAGGCGACGTGCACAACGACTACGTTCGGGCGGTCCGCCGGCGCCACCTCGTCCAGTCCGTGGACCACCGCCCCGGTGTTGCCGTAGGCCAGCCACGAGAGACCTCCCGGGATCCTGATCCCGAGGATCGTCCGTTCTTGCGACGGCAACGGGATCCCGCCGATCGTGAGGGGCGCATCAGCGGTCGTTCGCCACAGCCCTTCCATCGCGGCGAGCTTCACCTGCTGCCGATCCGCCACCAACCGCGCCGCCGCGTCACCGACGAGGATCTGGATCGGAGCCAAGGCGAGCCCGAGCACCAGTCCGACCGCGAGCCCGCGACGGTGGTACACGTCGCGGCGCCCCTTGAGCATCCCGACGGCGTACACGGCCCCGACGGTGAAACCGGTCGCCATGTAGGCGGCCACGATCATGTGGGTGGTCATCACCGGGGTCGACGGGTTCAACATCGCGGCGATCGGTTGCACGTCGACGACCCGGCCGTCGCTCACGGTCGCGAAACCGGTCGGCGTCTGCATCCAGGCGTTCGCGGTCACCACGAACCATGCGCTCGCCACACCACCGATCGCGACGGGCCAGCCCGCGGCCCAATGCGCCCACGGTGAGAGCCGATCCCACCCGAAGAGGTAGATGCCGAGGAAGATCGCCTCGATGAAGAAGGCGAACGCCTCGAGGGCGAACGGGAGGCCGATCACCGCGCCCCATCGCCCCATGAGCCCCGGCCAGAAGAGCCCCAGCGCGAACGACAGCACCGTGCCCGAGACCGCCCCCACCGCGACGAGGATCCCGAGCGCCCGCGCCCATCGCCTGCACAGAGCCATCCACACGGCGTCGCCCGTCCGGTTCGCCCGGTACTCCGCGAACAGGAGCATCGCCGGGAGGCCGACCGCGAGCGCCGCGAAGACGATGTGGAACCCGAGCGACACAGCCATCTGTGCTCGGGCCGCTTGGAGCGACGTCAGCGCGACGATGATCACCATGACGGGCTGTCCCTCAGGGTCTCATGTCGAGCTGAGAGTTGGTGAGGGTCCCAAGTTTCGCCCGACGCTTGAGGCCCCGTCTTCGGTTGGATCTTGATGTTGGATCACGTGCCGGCGACGAAGACGTCGGCCAGCTGGGCGGCTACCCGGCGCCGACGACCTCGAAGTCCTGGTTGACGAAGATGTGGTGGGGCCAGTTGACGCCGATGCAGTGGACCTCATATTCACCGTTGCTCAGCTTGACGACACGGTCGACGATGCCGCCTGGGTAGGCGGCCAGTGCGGCTTCGGTCGCCGTGTTCGCCGCCGTTCCGCCGACGATCGTTCCCGACCCCTGACGGTAGCTCGACGGGATCTGCCCGACCTGCTTCGACGTGGTCGGTGCACCGGGCTGGAAGGGGATCACCCCTGCCGCCGAGGAAGTCGCGGATCCGCCGCCGCCAGTCGGTTGCACGATGACCTGCGTCGCCGTGATGTTCGTTCCGCTGATCGTCCCAAGTACGAGGACAGGTTCGCCCGTTGTGATGGCACTCGCCGACGTCGCACTCAACCCCTTCTGGTACGTCGTGGAGGACGCTTCGTCGACGGCCACCTCCTGACCCGCCGACGTCGACATCGTGAAGCTCGACGTGGACACGGTACCGACCGTGCCGGATGCTCCCCCGGAGGCCGGTCCAGACCGCGCGTTGGATCCCCCGCTGCCGGATCCGAAACCGCCAGCGAAGCCGCCGCCGGGGACGAAGTTGGTTGATGTTGCCGAGGGCGACGTGGCGAGGGCGACAGAAAGTCCGATCGCCGCACACAGCAGCACAGCGGCCACGATCCATCCACTTCTTCTGGTCAGCAGCAGTCGCCGTACCCTTGGCCACCGTGCGTGCCTAGCCATGGTCACCCAGGCCGACCTGTCTGAGGAAGACGCTGGCGGCGGTGGCGGCGCAGCGTCGGCGCTGGCTGAACTTCCTACAACCGACGGGCCTGACGTCCCGCTCGATACGGGGCGAGCGAGAAGGGTCTCGTGCGGGCTTGTTGGTTCGTGATCCTTCATGATGGCGCTCCTCTGATTCAAGCAACTACGCCGAGAGTGCCCGCCGTTCATTCGAGGGCTCTGTGGGCCGCCTGTGATCGGACTGAGAGTCCGGGCGGAATGTCCAGCATCACCCGAAGCACGACAAGTATCGGTGGAGACGAGCGGACTCGAACCGCCGACCCCCTGCTTGCAAAGCAGGTGCTCTACCAGCTGAGCTACGTCCCCATGACTCAACCTTGACCATACCGATTCGCCGGAACCGATGCCCCAACGTACGATGAGCGTTCCGGACCGTTCCCGCGGTCCACGAGCGAAGGAGAGCGCCATGACGGACTACCTGCTCCTGTACAGCGGCGGCTCGATGCCCGAGACGGAAGAAGAGCAGAAGACCGTGATGGAGGCTTGGAACGCCTGGATGGGCCAGATCGGATCCTCCCTGAAGGACGGCGGAAACCCGTTCACGCCTGCATCCAAGACGATCTCGACCGACGGCTCGATCAGCGACGGCGGCGGGACCGCGAGCGGCTACTCGATCATCAGCGCGGACTCCTTGGACGCGGCGGTCGACATGGCGAAGGGCTGTCCGGTGCTGCATGGCGGCGCCCAGATCACGGTCTACGAGACCTTCGCGGTGATGTGAGGACTCCTCGCTGAGCAGTTCCGACGACCGATACGACCTCGGCGTCGTCGGGCTCGGCGCGTTTGGCTCGGCGGCCGCGTACTGGGGCACGCGTCGGGGCGTGAGCGTGGTCGGGCTCGAACGGTTCGAGCTCGGGCACGCGCGAGGTGCATCCGAGGATCATTCGCGGATCATCCGGCGGAGCTACCCCTCGGCCGACTACGTCCGGTTCACGCAGCAAGCGTTCGAGACCTGGGCGGAGGTATCCGAGGAGTCGGGTGAGCAGCTCGTGTCGATCACGGGTGGACTCGACCTCTTCCCGCGTGACCCGATCGATGAGCCCGAGGCCTTCCTCGCGGCGATGCGCGTAGAGGGCGTGCAGCACGAGGTCCTGGATGCGGCGGCTCTCGTCGCGCGCTGGCCGGTGTGGCACGTCCCTGACGACGTCGTCGCGATCTACCAGAAC
>JALYLP010000481.1 GCA_030774195.1 Actinomycetota bacterium
GGGGCCCCTGTCCGAGGAGGTCGGACGGCTGCTGCACGAGATGCAGCTCGGCGCGCCCCGCGTCGAGGCGATGCGCCGCCTGTCTGAGCGGACCAGCGTCGAGGAGCTGAAGAGCTTCGTGCTCGCGATGGTCCAGGCCGACGTCTTCGGCGTGAGCATCTCGAACGTCCTTCGCGGACAGTCGCAGGAGCTGCGGGTCAAGCGTCGCCAGCGAGCGGAAGAGAAGGCTATGAAGACGCCGGTCAAGCTCCTGTTCCCGATGATCTGTTGCATCATGCCGGCGCTGCTCGTCGTGATCGTCGGCCCGGGCGTCATCCGTATCTCGCACCTGTTCGGATCCGTCGGTCCGTGAGGTGACCTACGATCAGGAGGGCAGCCGGCGAGCCGGGCTCGCTCGATTTTGGCGTGACCCCGAGCCGTGGGTGTTGATCATATGGCTCCTCCCGGCCGTGGGAGTTCTCCTCGCACTGATGCCCACCGGCGATCTCGCGTATCAGATCAGCGCGGGCGTTCGGATGATCGATGGCCACACGATCCTGACGCGCGATGTGTTTACGTTCACCTACGCGGGGCGAGAGTGGCTCGATCTGCAGTGGGCCGCGGAGATCATCCTCGGCGGACTCTTCAAGGTCGTCGGCTGGCGGGGTTTGGTGGTGGTCCGGGCGGTCCTCGTGTCCATGGTCGCCGGCGCGACGCTCATTCGGACGAGAGCCAAAGGCGCGGACATTCTCGTTGCGGGGGTAACCACCATCGGATTCCTGGAGATTGCGTTCCTGGTTCCCCGCGCGAACTCGCTCCGTCCTCAACTGCTGGCGGTTCCCTTGTTCGTGCTTGCGCTGTGGTTGCTTGACCAGCGTCAGAGGCGGCCCGCGACCTTGCTGTGGCTGATACCTATCGAAATCGTATGGGCCAACTTCCACGGGAGCTTCATCATCTTGATCGCTCTGGTCGGCATCGCGTTCTTCGCCGACCTAGTCGCCAAACCCCGACGTCCGGCGATCTGGACGGGGGCGATCCTTCTCGCGTCCCTCGTCGCGCCGTTGGCGTCCCCGCTGGGGTTCGGGACCTACCGATATCTCGGTCTCATCTTGTCGTCGCCCGTCATCCGAATATTCGTCGACGAATGGCAACCTCTTTGGCGCGTCCTGCCTGCGGGGCCCGTGTTCCTAGTGGCCGTCATCGCTGCCATTGTCGTCATCGTCAAGCATGGGACGCGAAGGCCTACGTTGGAGGAGGGACTCCAAGTGCTCTTGCTGTCGGGGCTCGCCGTTTGGAGCGCCCGAAACCTGCTGTGGTGGGCGCTCGCGATGCCGCCGATCGTCGGCGGGCTGCTCGCCGGCTGGCGTCCTCATCGCACCGGCACCCGAAGCCTGGGCGTTATGGTCGGTGCCGGCCTGGCGGCCCTGCTCCTGTTCGGTTGCGTCCGGGTCGCTACGATCGAACCCGCTCGAGCCCTCCTGTCCGAGGCACCGTCGCAAGGACTGACCGACGCGGTTGGCGCGGCAGCGAAGGATGGAGCCCGCGTGTTCGACGGATGGTGGTGGAGCTGGTTCGAGCTCGAGTTGCCGAACGTTCCGATGTTCGTCGACGCCCGCACGGAGATGTTCCCAACCGAGGTCTGGGCCGACTATTTCACGATCGTGCAAGCACGAACCGGATGGATGGAAGCGCTTGACCGATGGAACATCGGTGTAATCGTCACCGACAAGAGCTCTGAAGCGCCATTGATCCGTGAGCTGCGGAGCGATCCGGGTTGGACCCTTCGATACGAGGATCCCGAGGGCGTGGTGTTCACCCGCTCGTAACGTGCTTCAAGCGCCGGTCGGCGTACGGCGAAGCCGGCGGGTATAGGCGGCCAGGGCGTACAACCCCAGCGCGAGGATCAGCAGCCCTCGGTAGCCGATCATCAAGGCGGCGTACTCGAGCGTGCCCCCGAACATCGCCCCGAGCAGGTTGGTGCCGAACGCGACGCTGGCGTCCTCGACGTCGCGGAATCGATCGACGAAGACGAGGTTCGCGAAGAAGACGGGCGCGAACGCCAGGGCTGTGGCCATGCCGAACCTCGGGAGGCTCGCGAAGTGCAGGAACCATTCGGGGGGAACGAGGTACGCGATTGTGAGCGAGAGCCCGAGCGCGCCGTAGAGCGCGACCGGCCGGATCCGCGGCAGCCGGCCCGACACCTCGATCGCCAGCAGCACGGTGAGCAGGATCCCACCGAACACCAACGCGTTGACGAACCACGTAGTCCCGAACAGCAAGGCGAACTGGACGACGTTCTTCGTCTCGAGCAGCAGGAAGGCTGCGCCCAGGAAGAAGAGATCGAGGTACGGCGTGCTGCCCCGCAGCGGCCCCGAGATGACCCGCACGCAGATCGTGGACAGCAGGAGGATCAACGCCAGGGAGATGAGGTAGAACGACGGCACGGAGCGGTCGTGCAGGTACACGAACGGTCGGTCGTCCGTCGCCGGTGTCACCACCGGCTGGGTCACCGGCTCCCAGAGCGCGGGACACGAGACGGCGGAGGCGTCGTACCCGACGGTGAGGACCGCGAGATACCCGGGCTGGCGGTTCGTGTCGAGGCACGGCGGGTGACCGTAGACCTGCTGGAGCGTGTTCGCGAGTCGATCCGCGAGCCACGCGTAGCGGTAGTAGTTGTACATCGAGAAGACGCCCTCTCCGGTGAGGTGCTCCCTCGCGGCCTCCATCGCCTCGCGGGTGAACAGGTAGCTCTCGAGGCGGAGGGACGATTGCCCTGCAACGAGCGTGAGGGAGTCCGGCAGGGCG
The DNA here is from genome assembly GCA_030774195.1 of Actinomycetota bacterium. Taxonomy (GTDB): domain Bacteria; phylum Actinomycetota; class UBA4738; order UBA4738; family HRBIN12; genus AC-51. Next base: position 2,785 of record JALYLP010000481.1, read on the forward strand.
AAAAGGATGAGATCGTAGGATCGATCGGTCCGGTCCAGGAACGCCCGGCCGTCGTCGATCGATACCGAGACACGGGGATCCGCGAACGGGTGCTCCGGGTTGAGCTCGCGGCCGAGCTCATACAGCTCCGGGTCGATCTCGACCGCGTCGACGTGTTGCGCGCCCTCGGAGAGCGCGATCGCCACGTCGGTCCCGGTGCCCGCGCCGATGACGAGCACGTTGCGGAGCGGGTCCGAGGCCGCCCGCTGGTAGGGGATGAAGTACGCGGGAGCTTGGTCGCGCGTGACGGCCAGCGTCGTGACGCTCTGGTGGGGGATCCCGTTGACGAACAGGTTCCATACCGGCCCAGCCTGCCGGACTTCGATGCGGTAGTACGGCGACCACGTCACCGAGGACACGAAGAGGTACGACCCGAACGTGACGAGGATGCCCACGAGCGCCACGGCTTGGAACAAGGTGGTCTCCCGCCACAGCAGGACGACGAACGCGGCGACGATCACCACGCCCCACGCGACCGGCTGTGCGCCCACCAGCGACAGGACGGAGAACGTGGCGATGCCCGCGATGCTGCCGAGGATGTCGAGGCGATACGCCTGCAGCGGGGAGAAGCGAGCGAACAACCGGCCGACCAGGTTGGCGATGGCCGCGAGCGTCGCGGCCGTCGCCACGAACACGAACGGGAGCACGAGCCAGATGGGCAACCCCTTGGTCGTCTCGTTGCCGAAGAACACCA
>JALYLP010000482.1 GCA_030774195.1 Actinomycetota bacterium
GGTCTCTTGCGCAAAGGAGACACGATTCGTGTCGCAGGGGTAGTTGATAAAATCGACTCGACGTTTATCTGGTTGCGGGACGCAAGGCTTCTCACGTACGGGAAGAACGCTAAGCAGCGATGATCCCGGCGGCCATCGGTGACGGCTGTGGCATCGGCTCCTGGGGCGGCCGGTGTCTGAGTATGGGCGATTATGTCACGGGAACGGGGGCCCGCGGACGGGGCGAGCGTCGCCGGAGCGTGCTAATGTTGCCTACGCTCGATAAGACAGTCGGCCAGTTGATGTCGTTGCGGGCAGGCGCGGTGGGCCATCCCGCAGTCGGGATCATCATCCGAAAGGGAGGCCCATGAAATATCCGCGTCTCGCCATACTCACGGTGCTCGCCTTCACGGCGCTGGTTCCGCTCGAGGCCGCCGCGCGCGGTGCGCCCTGTGACCTCCAAGCGCTCGACGCGGAAACGAAAGACAACGTCGCCGCCGCCCTCGGGCTGGCCCGCTTCGAGCCGAACCGGATTCCGCGGAACGTTCAGGATCGTCTGTGCAGCCCGAAGAACAGCGCCGCGGCCTTCGGCGAGCGGACGCGCTTCCGTCTGGCCGACCTGCTCGCCCACCCCGATTCGCTCACCCCGCCGTACAACGCGCTATACGGGACGATGGCGAGCTACGCGGGCGTCCAGTCGCCACACCAGGCCTACGTGTTGCTCGATTTCCTCGGCCAGGACCGGTCCCGCGGATACCGACCGCTTCCCGATGCCGCGAATCTGCAGTTCCCCGCGGACAACGCCGTCGACCCGGACTCGCAGTTCGGCTGGTACTACGTCGTCGGCAACGCGAGGGGAGACAACGGCAAGCGCTATGGCGTCCTGCTGATGCTCTACCGGGTGTCCCTGCTCACTCCCTCGGTCGCCGCGCACTTCGGCCTGAGCGGAGCGGAGAACCAGGTCATCGACATGCAGCTCGCCATCACCGAGGCGGGCGACCGCAACTATCAGTCCCGTCCCACCCTGATCGCGGGGACGACGGGGTTGATCCAGCTCAAGGCCAACACGTTTTTCATGACCCAGGGCAGGAACGGTGTGACGTCGCCCGACGGCGCGGTCGTCCCGATGCGCGTGACCGCCAGCGGCACCGATCGCGGCGTCACGCCGCCGGTCGACCTCGCGATCGACCTGGTATTCTCCGGGGCCAAGAGTTACCTGCTCCAGGGCGACGACGGCTGCCTGCCGTGCTGCGGGAAGATCGGGACGCTGTACTACTCGATCCCGAGGCTCACGCTGGATACGAGCGCGAGCACGATCAAGCTGAAGGGGCAGACGATTCGCCTCACGGACGGGGAGTTCTGGCTCGATCACCAGAGGGGCACGCTGGGCAACCTCCGTGTCGAGGCCTTCCGCGCCTTCATCAACACGCAGTCGCCGGGAGGCCCGCCGGGCTGGGACTTCTTCGTGGCCCAGTTCCAGGGCAACCGTCAGATGACGTTCGTGGGGTTCCACACCGACGCCAACGCTCGCTTCTACAACCAGACCGGGCCGCAGCCGCCGGCGGGCGTGATGACCGTCCCGGTCGTGGGCAAGTACATGGACGCCAATGCCGTGCAGGTCGACGCCAAGGGTACGCTCAGGGTGACGGACTGGGTGAAGAGCACCTCCACGCCGAATCCCTCGCAGTACACCGTCACGAATGCCTGGTACCCGAACCGGTGGGAGTTCGAGTTCGGCCCGGAGGTCCCCGCCGACATCCGGCGCTTCTCGATGGCGCCGATCGTCGCGACGGGCGCGTCGCTGTTCTTCGCGACGGGGCAGCAGTATCAGGAGGCTCCCGTCGACATCCTCAACACCGACGGGCGCGTGGTCGGTAGCGGCTACGCCGAGGCGGTCGCTTACGCGGTCGGCGTCCCCACGAACTTCCAGAATCGACTCCGGCTGGCGGGCCTGCCCGACACCCCCGAGATGATCGCGCTCCTCAAGAACACGAAGCCCTCGCCGGAGCTGATCGACGAGTCCCTGCTGTACTTGCTAGATCCCGCGCATCAGCAGGAGCTCCAGCAGGCGCTGACGACGTGCAAGACCGGTCAGTAGGCGCGCGGCGGC
>JALYLP010000483.1 GCA_030774195.1 Actinomycetota bacterium
CTTGAGTGAGGCTCGCGAAGACTTCTTCCAGACCTCCGGGAACATCTCTCCTTCCTCTTCCTGCACGTGATGACGAACGTTCTCGATGAGCACGGTCACCTTGGCATCGAAGCGCTCGTCCTTCGGATCGGCGGACTCCAGCTCCGCCAGGGTCACCTTGACCAGGTGATGCTCCTCGAGCGACTCGAGGACCTGGTCCTCCGTCTCATGGAGCGACTCGCGAACCGCCGGGTAGAAGATCTGTTCCTCGATCGCGGCGTGGATCGACAGTTCACGGATGATCCTGTCCACGATCTTGCGCTTCGTAGCGTAGGCGCGAGGTCCCGCTTGCTCGAAGCGCTTGAATAGGTCCTCGACCGCCCTGTGGTCCTGCTTCAATAGTGTGATCGCGTCCATGGAGCCTCCTCCTGATCGTTGGGTCGTCAATGCGCTCCTCGTACCCAGGTGCCACATGCCCCAAACCGCGACCTGCTCAGACCCGAGGTTGCGCCGCCGTCCTCGATGGCAAAGGAGCGCCATGACAACCGGTTTCGGGATGTCGCAGGCGGGGTAAGCGGGTACCGAGTCTCGAAACGAGGGACCGTGGAACGGGGCCCTCGCTCACGCTGGCTCGCGTTGGTTGGCGCGCACGGACTCCGGCGTTACGCTCGAGTCGCCGCGACGTGACGCGTAAGGAACGGGGTGGCGGAACCATGTTGATGACCGAGACCGGGAGCATCACCGAAGGTGGAGGGTCATTCCGGCACGAAGCGCTGATGTACTCGAGCGCGGAAGATTTCCTGGCCGGAACCGCACCGTTCATCCGGGATGCGGTCGATGCGGGCGAGCCGATCTGGGTGATCGTGACCACCGAGAAGATCGACCTGCTCCGCTCTGCACTGGGAGATCGGAGCGGTGCGGTTCGGTTCGCCGACATGGCCGACGTGGGCCACAATCCCGCGTGGATCATCCCCGCATGGCGTGACTTCGTCGACAAGCACGCCGACGATGGACGGCTCCGAGGTATAGGCGAGCCGATCTGGGCGACGAGGAGCGCGGCTCAACTCGTGGAGTGTGAACGGCATGAAGCCCTGCTCAACCTGGCATTCGCCCACGGCGCGCCCCTCTGGCTGCTGTGCCCATACGACAGCCGATCCCTCTCCGATACGGTTATCCAAGAGGCGCACCGGACGCATCCGTTCGTGGCCGAGGGAGGCCGGTCGCAGGAGAGCGGCGCGTTCCTCGACCTGCGGACCGTCGCTGGGCCCTTCGCCCGACCGCTTTCCGCGCCGCCCGACCATCGTGAGCGCTTGACCTTCCGCTCCGAAGGCGACCTGCGTGCGGTGCGCGCGTTCATCTCCCACCGGGCGGCGGGGGCGGGCCTGGACACTGTTCGAACGGAGGGCCTGGTTCTCGCCGTCAACGAGGTGATCACGAACAGCATCCGCTACGCGAGTGGCTCGGGGGAGCTCTACCTCTGGCATGACGCGGATGCGGTGATCTGCGAGGTTCAGGACGACGGGCACATCGGAGATCCCCTCATCGGACGGACCCGGCCAACCGCGGATCGGCCCGGAGGCTTCGGCATGTGGATGGTCAACCAACTGTGTGACCTGGTGCAGGTTCGCACGTTCCCCTCAGGATCGGTGGTCCGGCTGCACGTGATGCGTCAGTATCCGGCCGCCCGCCGACGGTAGCGGTCGTTCATCCTGATCGCGATCGCCGCCGTTTCTCGTCGCTGCCCGACGCCGTGGGATTGAGCGGCGACCCTGCGCGGGTTAACGAGCCAGCTCGCTGCTGCAGCCCATCGAGACGCGACGCGTGAGCTGGACCTCCGCGACTGGGGCGAACGGTACCCGCCGAAGCCCGACCGAACCTTCGTGGGCCCGGAGGTCGTCCGCACCGGGCGGACCGCGCTGACCGAACCACTCACCGAGGAGCGGCTCCGCCAGATCGCGCAGGACGACCGGCACCTCGCTCTGATGCGGTCGCTGCGCATCGGCCACGGAATGGTGACGCCTCTGAGAGGCCGGACCGGCACGCTGGGCGTGCTCTACGTCTCCCTCCCTCCGGGGTCCCAAGCGTAGGACGACGACGTCGCCTTGATCGAGGAGGTCGCTCGCCGCGCCGTATCGGCCGCGGAGGCCTCGCTCCTGTTGGAGGCCGACGCGAGGCCAGTTCTGACGCTGAACGGGCACGCGAGCGGGTGAGCCTGATTGCGGCGGTGGGCCAGGCGATGGCGGACGCCCCGGACTTCGATGCCGCGATGGAGCGGCTCGCTTCCCAGGTGACGGGGGCGCTCGGAGACCTGTGTCTGGTCGACGTGCTCACGACGGAGGGTCGCATCCGCCGCATCGCCGCCGTCCATGTCGACGCCAAGAAGCAGCCGAGCCTCAACCGTCTGCGCGATCGCTTTCCGACGATCGAGCAGGCACCGATCACCCGATCCCTCCGTCCCCAAGATCCGCCCGCCGATCCGCGGCTCGAGGTCGCCACGCTCTACCTCGCCTCAGGTGATGGCGTCGAGGTGGGCGGCGATTTCTTCGAGGTCTGGGAGGCGGCCGACGGTGCGTGGTGGGTGGCGATCGGGGGACGTATCCGGGAAAGGCCCGGCCGCGGTGCATCTGAACCTGCTGGCGCGCCACACGATCAGGGCCGCCGCCATGACCGCGGTGTCTCCGGCCGCGGTCCTGCGCACCCTCAACGAGGTCGTGCTCGAGCGGGAGGGTGGCGAGCGCTTCTGCACCGTCGCGGTGTGCCGCCTCGTCCTCGGCGGTGGTTCGGCGGCCGCCACGATCGCGTGCGGCGGTCACCCGATCCCGTTCCTGGTGCGTCGCGGGGGGTCATCGAAGAAGCAGGGTTCCGCGGAACCCTGCTCGGTCTGGTCCCGGATATCGATGTGGAGGAGTGTTCGATCGGTCTCGGGCCTGGTGACGGGCTCGTCTGCTACGCGGACGGCCTGGTCGAGGAGCGTCTCAGGAGCCGCCAGTTCGGGGTCGAGGGGCTGGTCGCCGAGCTTGAAGGAGCAACGGAGCTCGACCTCCCCGACCACATGCTCGTCGAAAGGACCGGGCAGACCGGCACATCCGAGCGGCATGGCCGCGGATGTAAGG
>JALYLP010000484.1 GCA_030774195.1 Actinomycetota bacterium
CGCACGGTCCGGTATCGAACAGAACCGGATCGCGGCGCCGTATCCGGGAGCGGCTCGAGCCATCTTGCGGTGGTAGCGATAGCCGCCGGTCAGCTGGTTCGGGTCGCCGACGGTCACGAGAGAAAGCCGAAGGATGGTCTGCTCGATCGCATGAGGTGGGCGAGTCATCTTGGCGGACTCAGAGTCGCGCACGGATGCCTCCGAACGCGTCCTCGGACTCCCAGACCCGAACCGCGAGGCACTCGGCACCGTCGATCCGGAGCGGCGCAGCGAGCTGGGCATGGATCCACGCGGCGAGGACCTCCACGGTGACGACGGGCACCGCGCAGACATCGGCCAGGTCGCGGTCGCGCACGCGGTCCACCGCGGCTGCGAGCGACGCCGTGACGACGTCGAGATCACACACCATCCCTCGCTCATCGAGGCTCTCCCGTTCAGCCACCACTTCCACGCGGTAGTCGTGCGCGTGACGCTCGTTCTCGGGCGGTGGTTGCGAAGGCATGCTGTGGAAAGCGTGGAATCGGGCTGTGGCACCCACCTCGAACATCAGTACCTCAGCTCGACGTGCATCAGCCCGGCATCTCCTCGATCGAGCGCCGCGTACGCTTCTGCCGCCTGATCGAACGCCACGTCGTGGGTCGCCAAAAGCTTGAGGGGCAGCTCACTCAACAGCCTGGTCGCGACCGCGCGGCGCCGCTGGACGTCCCACCGTCCCGCGAGATGCGCCGGGATCGTGGACACCTGGGTGCTTCGGATCTGGAGCCGGCGCCGGTGGAACTCCCTTCCGAGTGGCAGCGAAACGTCCTTGGTCCCGTACCAGCTGCACACCAGCACCTCACCCTCGTGACAGAGGAGCTCGAGCGCCTGCGCGAGCGCCGGCGGGTGCCCCGTCGCATCCACCACGAGCGGGACGCCGGCGCCCAACGTCAGCTGCTCGACCACCGCGCCGATCTCGGGAGCATCGACCGCAGCAACCCCGAACAGGACCGCCGCCTCACGGCGGTCCCGGCGCGGATCGACGCCCACGACCTTCGCCCCCGCTCGGTTCAGCAGCGCGGCGGTGAGGATCCCGACCGGTCCGAGGCCCAAGATCACCACCGGTTCCTCCAGTCGGGGGCCGGCATCGAGGGAAACCTGCAGAGCGGTCTCGACGAGCGGGAACAGGGTCGCGAGGCGGCCCTCGACCTTGTCGACGATGACGGCGTCGCTACCGCGAACGGTGAAGAGGTCCTGGTGGGGGTGGAACGCGAAGACCGTCGCGCCGTCAGGGACGCCGTCGACCCGGGAGATCAGGACCTCTCCGACGCAGCTGTACCCGTATGGGAACGGGTAGGCGAAGTTGCCGCCGAGCGAGCTGATCGTCTCGTCGCGGGCTGACCCAGCGTCGAGCTCACCTCGGTACGCGAGCAACTCGGTCCCGCCGCTGATGCCCGACCAACGGGTGCGGACGAGGAGCTCTCCGCCCGCCGGCGGACGGACGTCGACGACGGCGAAACCCACCCGGCGCGGTTCGACGAACCGGAGGGCACGCCCCTTCATGGATGGCACCCTACCCTTAGGTCAAGCGCAGCAACCGCGCAGGCGGTTGAAAGGATCATGTGACGGGAAAGGCGGCGAGTACATGTCTTCAGCGACGGTCGTCCCAACACAGCTCGCGGAGCTGACGTTGCCCACTCCCTTCGGCGAGTGGCAGACCCTGGCGTTCGATTGGGAGGGCTCCATCCACCTGTGTCTGTGCCGGGGAGCGATCGGGGACGGCGAGGACATGTTGGTACGTCTCCATTCGGAATGCCTGACCGGCGACGCACTCGGGTCGCTCCGATGCGACTGCGGCGTCCAGCTCCGGCAGGCACAACGAGCGATCGCCGCGGAGGGCCGCGGCGTGCTCGTCTATTCCACCGGCCACGAGGGACGAGGGATCGGTCTGGCCAACAAGCTGCGTGCATACGTCCTGCAGGATGGCGGTCTCGACACGTTGCAGGCGAATCAGCATCTTGGGTTCCCAGCGGATCAACGTACGTACACCGATGCGGCCGCCTGCCTTCGCGCACTTGGCGTCCGGTCGGTGCGCCTGCTGTCCAACAACCCGGAGAAGGCGCGTGCTCTCGCCGATGCCGGGATCCGCGTGATCCGTGTGGTGGGACTCCCGACCGCCGCGCACACGCGCAACGTCCGGTACTTGACGACGAAGCAAGACCTCCTAGGCCATCGCGTGCCGATGGGCTCGCCGCTGATCGACGACGTCAGCCCGCCGGCCGACATCGGAGCGCTCCTGGGGACCGAGCGTCCCACGCAGACGAAGCCGTACGTCGTCGTGAAGTACGCCCAGACGCTCGACGGGAGGATCGCCACGTCGAGCGGAGACTCGCGATGGATCAGCGGCGAGGATGAACGCCGTGTGTCGCATGCGCTTCGCGCGTCGTGTGACGCGGTCGTGGTCGGTGTCGGAACGATCCTGCGGGACGATCCTCAGCTCACGGTCCGGATGGTGCCGGGGGCCTCGCCGATCCGTGTCGTGCTCGATTCGACGCTGAGGATCCCTGACGGCTCGCTCGTGCTCGCTGAGGACGCCGCCACGACGATCGTCA
>JALYLP010000485.1 GCA_030774195.1 Actinomycetota bacterium
GAGCTCCTGCGCACGTCGCCAGTGGTGGTATCCCCACAGGTACTGCGCCAGCGCATCATTCCCTGACTGGTCGGCGGGGAAGCGTGCGAGCAGGTGTTCCAGATCGTCGAGCGTGCGGATCTCGTCCCACCGGTTGTCTGCGAAGTACGTCCCGGCCCGCTGAACCGTCGTGGTCGCGTTCTGGTAGTCCATGACCGTTTCCAGCAGCGCGACGACGAAGTCCGTCGCGACGTACTCGTTCTCCGTGAGCGGCACGGCGCGGCACCGCGACACGAGCTTCGCGAGATCCTTCTCGTCGAGCATGACGGTCTCCTCACGGACATGGTGACAGTTCTGTCATCTGACGCTCGCGGCATTTACACGCCGGTGCGGGCGGGGCTAGCGTCCTTCATGGTTGGGGGGCACCGCGATGGATCCTTGGATCGGCGCTGGTTCCGTGAGCGCATGGGTCGTACCGGGCGTGATCTTCCTCGTCGTCATCCTGGCTTGCGCGGCTGGCCTCCTGTGGATCCGGTCCGAGCATCTCGAGACCCTGCACGCCGTCCCGCTCTTCTCGGGTTTGTCCCGGCATGACCTGATGAGTGTCCTCCGATCCACCTCTGGGGTGGGGTACGAGCGGGGCGCCGAGCTCGTGAAGGAAGGGGAGACCGGGAAGGGCTTCTTCATCGTGACGAAAGGAACCGCGGCAGTGTCCGTCGGAGGGACGCAGGTCGACACTATCGGTCCTGGCTCGTACTTCGGCGAGATGGCCGTGCTCGACGGCGGTCCCAGGACGGCCACGATCACGGCGACCGGTCAGGTCTTCGTCCTCCACCTTCCTTCCGCCACGCTCTCTCACATCATCGACAAGCAACCAACGATCGCGCGTCAGATCGACGACGAGCTCACCCGGCGGCTGTCGTCTGCCGGTGAGCAGGTCGCACCGGCGGACCGCGTCGACCGGGCTCGTTTGGCGGACCTGTCCGAGCGGCTCCGGAAGGCTCGGAACCCGGACTGGGCGACGTCGCCGGACGTGAAGGGCCGGTGGCTCGGTCTCAGCAAGCTCTTCGCTCGCGGAACGTAAGGCGCGGCTGAGGAGACCTACGTCTCGAGCAGTTCCTTGAGGTTGTTCAGGACCGCCTTCCAGCTCTCTTCCGAGATCGCCTTCGTCTCCCGGGACGGGAGGTTCGTTTCGGAGACCGTGACGGTGGTCTCACCGTTGCGCTCCGCCAGCGACCAGGTGACCTCCTGGTAGTGCTCCGGACGATCCGGCATTCCGGAGGCCGGGCTCCAGTGGCTGTGCACGAAGGTCGTCGTCGGCTCGAACCGGAGGATCGTCCCCTTGTCCTCGTAGGGCTTGCCCTGCCACTCGCCTCGGTGGACGAGTGGGCTCCCGACCTGCCGATCCGTCTCGGTGTCGACCCCGAAGAACCACCGCTTGATCAGATCCGGTGTCGTCGATGCGTTCCAGACCTCCTCGATCGGCGCGCCGATCGTGACCGAGGCGGTCGTTCCCAGATCGATCATGACGTCCTCCTCCATGCTCGGGTCCTTCGAAGGCTCCTTCCCCGTGACGGCTATGCCTACGCGGACCTCACGGACGGTTGGCGACGAACGTGATGACGAGCACCACCAGGCCGGCGACGACGAAGGCGATCCCGACCCACAACCACATCCGCGAGCCGGTCATGAAACTGCCTTTCAGCGTTCCATACCCCTGGAAGGTGAAGACGGCGCCCACGGCGACCAGCCCGATGCCGAGGACGACCGCGATCCATCGCATGCTCAGCCACCGAACCAGCGAGCGCGCCGGGTGGATGCGAACGCGGCCTTCTCGGCTGCCGTCGCCATCGACGGCGCGACGAACGTGCCGGTGGGCTGTCCGGGCGTCGAGAAGAAGTCCACGTCGACGCGCGCGACCTCGTCGCCACCGAACTCGATGTAGCACGCGCCCTTCCCGTCGTACCCGGGCGGTTCGTTCGCTCCGTGGATCCGCGCGATCAGCTGGTCCGCGACCACGCGGGCCGCGCCCTCGGCGAACATCCCCGCCTTGGGCGTTCCCACGCTCGTGACGTCGCCCACGGCATAGACGCCGGGGAAGCGCGTGGCGAGCGTCCGCGGTTCGACGGGGATCCAGCCGCCTTCGGTCATGCGAGAGGCCTCGACCACCTCCGGTGCCCGGTGCACGGGGATGCCGAGGAACAGGTCGTAGGGAAGACGGGTGCCGTCGTCGAGCACGGCCTCGTTGGTCGCCGCGTCGAGCGACGCGACCACGCGATCGGGCACGAACTCGATGCCCCGCTCGGCGAAGGTCGCGAGGATCGCGGCCGACGTGTCGGGTGACGGCGGGATCGGCGTCCCGAACGGGATCACGACCTGGATCCGAACGTCGTCGCGGACCCCGCGGCCGCGGAGGTGCTCGTCCAGCAGCAGCGCCGCCTCGCTGGGCGCCGGCGGGCACTTGAACGGTGCGCCGCACACGCCCACGATCGCCGTTCCCGTCCGGAACGAGGGGATCAGGTCGCGGAGGACCTCGGCGCCACCGACGGTGTAGAACTCGTTCCCGGCCTCGGCCAGGCCGGGCGTCGCCCCGAGGTCGTAGTCGGCGCCGAGCGCCACCACCAGGATGTCGGCGTCGTAGCGATCGAGGTCGGTCACGACGCGCCGAGCCTTGGGATAGATCGCGGTGATCGTCTCCTGCCGGAACCGGACGTGCGGTGTCGTGATGTCCTCGTAGTGGAGGCGGACGGCGTCGGGCTCGCGCTTGCCGAACATCACGTCCAGCTTCGAGAAGCCGAACACGAACGCGTCCGCCCGATCGATCAACGTGACGTCCACTTCGTCACCGAGCTCCTCGGACAGGCGGGTGGAGAGCTCGAGCCCACCGAAGCCGGCACCGAGGACGAGAACGGATGTGGCCACGGACCCAGGATAAGCGCGCTACGGTGACGCCCGTGAGCTCGGCCGAGGTGCGGGACGACCGGATCCTTCCTTTCACGCGCGTGGTCGCGGCCGCCGTGATCGTGGTCTTGGTCTTCGCGTTCATCGTCCTGTTCCTGCTGCCGGGGCAGACCGATCGGCGGTTCGCGTGGACGATCCACCCGTCCATGACGGCCATGCTGATGGGGGCGGGGTACGGGTCGGCGATCTACTTCTTCGTCCGGGTCCTCACCGAGCGTCACTGGCATCGGGTGGGGCTCGGGTTCCTGCCGATCACGGTGTTCACGTGGATGATGCTCGGGACGACGTTCCTCCACTGGAACCGGTTCCGCCACGGCTCCTTCCCGTTCGAGCTCTGGTTCTGGATCTACCTCATCACCCCGGTGCTGGTGCCCGCCGTCTGGCTCGTGAACCGACGGCACGATCCCGGGACGTTGGAGGTTCGTGACGCGCGGTTCGAGGAGCCGGTCCGCCGGGCGCTGCTCGCCACCGGTCTGGTCCTGGTCGCGATCGCCGCGTGGATGTACATCGACCCCGAGGGCGCGGTCGCCGTGTGGCCGTGGGGACTCACCACGCTGACGGCGAGGGCGATCGCGGCGTTCGTGGCGCTCCCCGGCGTGGGATGGCTGGCGATCGCGGCGGACGGGCGCTGGTCCGCGGCTCGCGTCATGATCGAAACGACCGCGTTCGGTCTGGTGCTGCTGCTCGTCGCCGTCGCACGGTCCTGGCAGGACTTCCACCACGCGAACGTCCTCACGTACGTCTACTTCTTGGGGTTGGTGGGGACCCTTGCGGGGATCGCGATGCTGCGGAGACGGATGCTTCGCCGGATCGAGCACGGTGATGCTGTTCGTTCCGATCCGAGAACGATCGCCTGAACCGGGCCGGGCCGCCGTCCGTAGTACGAACGACGCCGGCCATGAGCGCCGGCCTATGGGAGGGATCGCATGATGAAGCGCGTCTTCTCGCTGTTGTGCGCGATAGTGTTGGGCCTGTTGGTGACGACCGCGTCTGCGGGTCACGCAGACACGCTCGCTGCCAACAGGTATCAGGGAACGAACCTCGTGTCGGACGTCCCGGGGGCGGCCGCGCACCTGGATCCGAACCTGCCATCGGGGTACGGGCCGTTCGGAATCCAGGCGATCAACGGGAATATCTTCGTCACGTACGCGAAGCAGGACCCCACGTCGACCGATGAGCTCCACGGCCCCGGCCTGGGGTTCGTCGACATGTTCGACCC
>JALYLP010000486.1 GCA_030774195.1 Actinomycetota bacterium
ATCATCCAGTGGGCGACCACGCCGGAGGAACGCAGCGTGATCGCGACGCTCGAGGAACTGCCGGTGCTCGCGACCGCGGCCGGCATCGGACCGCCCGCGACGCCCATCGTCGGCGCAGTGGTGTCGATCCCCGCAGAAGCCGCGGCGCTCGCCACTCCCCTCGCAGAGCTCGACCCGCGATCGATCACGCGGCGAGGAACGGACCGCGGATCAGGGGCGCCACTCAGGGTCTAACAGGCCGTAGACGGCCAGGTCATAGAACCCGCCGCTGCCGCGACCCTCTTCACGGGCGACTCCTTCGTACGTGAACCCGAGCCGCTCCGGCACGGCCCGGCTCCTGGCGTTCTCCGTTCCCGCGCGGATCACGATCCGATGCAGACCCAACTCCCCGAACCCGATGTCGATCAGTGCCCGACAGCCACGCGTGATGTGACCGCGTCCCTCGTGCTCGCGCCGCACCCAGTAGCCGATCTCTGCCACGATCCCGAACGTGTCGGGGAACAACCCAACTCCGCCGATGAGCTCGGCACCTCGCCAGAGACTTCCGCCGCCGAGTCCTCGCGGTTCGGGCGTGACCGATCCGAGCCACGTCCGCTCGTCTTCGATGGTCTTCGCATCCCGAACGAACGGCATCCACTCACCGAGGCGCGCGCGTTCGGCTTCGATCGCGTCCCACAACGCGTCCAGATCACTCATCTCGTAATGGCGGAGCACGACTCCTTCGCCGAGGTCCACCGGCAGCGGGCTCATCGTGCCCGCGCCCGCCACTCGTCCTCGATGATCCCGTAGATCACGAGATCGCGGAACCCCTCGGGGGTTCGGACCCCACCGCGTAGCACGCCCTCCTGACGCATCCCCAAGCGCTCGGCGACCGAGCGGCTCCTCATGTTCGTGTCGGCCGCACAGAGCTCCATCCGATGTAACCCGAGCTCGTCGAACGCGAAGTCGAAGAACCGCCGGCATGCGCGCGTGATGATCCCACGGCCCTCGAAGTCCCCGCCGATCCAGTAGCCGATCTCGGCTCCGGCATCGGACACGTCGACCCGAAGACCCATCGAGCCTGCGAGCCGGCCGTCGACCCAGATCCCGTTGCCTTCGATGTCGGTCTCCGATGCGAGGCAGCGTTCGATGAACGCCCTCGTGTCGGCCGGCGAGCGTGTCTCCGGTTCCCAGATCATCCACGGATGCAGCCGGTCCCGGTTGGCGTCCACGAGCGCGAACGCTTCCTCGGCATCGTCCGGCGTGTACGTGCGTACTGCGACCCCGTCGCCGAGGTCCCAGTAGATCGGGTTCACGACCCGCTGGGCGCGGCCGACTCGGCGGCCTCGCGCTTCTTCAGCTCCTCGTCGTGCAGGACCCGACGGAGCACCTTGCCAACCATCGTCTCCGGGAGGGAGTCGCGGAACTCGACCTCGTGCGGGATGCGATAGCCGGTCAGTCCCACCTTCGGGTCCCGGCACCATGCGATGAGCTCCTCGGAGGTGAGCTTCGCACCCTCCTTCAGCACCACGAACGCCTTCACCCGCTCGCCGGTCCTATCGTCCGGCACGCCGATCACGGCAACCTTCGAGATGGCCGGGTGGTGATACAGGACGTCCTCGACCTCGTTCGGGTACACGTTGAACCCGGAGACCAGGATCATGTCCTTGATGCGATCCACGATCTTGAAGTAGCCCTCGGGATCCATCACGGCGACGTCGCCCGAATGGAGCCAGCCGTTGCGGATCATCAGGGCCGTCTCCTCCGGTCGCTTCCAGTACCCCAGCATCACCTGGGGTCCCTGGATGCAGAGCTCGCCCGGCTCGCCGACCGGCAGCTCCTTGTCCGGATCGTCGAGCGACATGATCCGGACATCGGTGTCGGGGATCGGGAGCCCGATCGAGCCGGCCTTGCGCATCCCGTTGAACGGGTTCGCGTGCGTGACCGGCGAGCACTCGGTCAGCCCGAACCCCTCGACGAGCTGCCCGCCTTCGGTCACCCGTTCGAACTCTTTCGCCACTGCGGCGGGAAGGGGCGCGGCGCCTGAGACGCATGCCTTGATCGACTTCAGGTCGAACTTCGGTGTCTCGGGATGCTCGTTGATCGCGATGTAGAGGCGCGGGACCCCCGGGAAGATCGTGGCGTGCTCCTCGTGGATCAGCTCGAGCAGCATGTGGATGTCGCGGGGGTTCGGGACCGGGATCAGCTTCATCGCGTTGAGCACGGCGACGTTCATGGACAGCATCCCGTAGGAATGGAAGAACGGGAGGGCGGCGAGCATCGTGTCCTTGCCGTCCTCGATCACCGAGATCCACGCCGTCGACTGACGGGCGTTGGCCGTGATGTTGTCGTGCGAGAGCATCGCGCCCTTCGCGATGCCGGTCGTCCCGCCGGTGTAGATCAACACGGCGGCGTCGCGCCCCGGATCGACCGTGGCGACGGGGGGGATCGGATCCCCGCGCCTCATCGCGGCGTCCCAGCGGAGCACCGGCGCGCCCTTGGGCACGGGAGGCCACGGCTTCCCAGCAGCCCGCTGCGTCTTGCGGAACACGGCGATCGGCGCCAGGAGCTTCTTGATAGGCGGCATGTAGTCGTTGAGGCGCGTGACCACGACGTTCGCGATCTTGAGGTCGCCGAGGAGGTCCGTGAAATCCGAGTACAGGAGGTCGGCGATCAGCACGACCTTCGGCTCGGCGTCGCGCAGCTGGTGCTCCATCTCGCGCTTCGTGTAGAGCGGGTTGTTCCCGACCGCGATCGCGCCGATCCGCTGACACGCGTAGTAGGTGATCACGTACGGCGGTGAGTTGGGCACGATCAACGCGACCCGATCGCCCTTGGAGACCCCGAGCGCGGTAAGCATCGCGCTGCACCGCTCGACCTCCTCCAGGAGCCGCGCGTAGGTCATATGCCTGCCGAACCACGCGAGCGCGGGCTTGTTCGGGTACCGGCCGGCCGCGGCATCGAGGATCGCGAACAGGCTCTCGTGCGGATAGGGCTCGAGCGATCGCCGCACGTCGGCGGGGTACGACGCGAACCAGGGTCGATGGTCGGTCATGCGCGGCATCATAGGCGGCATGGCATCGGTGACGCAGGAGACGAGGGGCGGGGAAGGGCGGGGGCTCTTCGGCCGCGGGATGCGACTGGTGGTCGCCTACGTCCGCATGCACCCGAGGCCGTTCCTGGTGTCCGTCGCCGGATCGCTCGTGTTCGCGGTTTCCTCCGTGCTGCTGACGACGGCGCTCGGCCGAGCGACCGATCAGGTGCTCAGGCCGTCGTTCAGCGGCCCGGTCCCCGCCCGCTCGATCTGGCTCGCGGTGCTGGCGCTGATGACCTTCGGGGTCGGACGGGCGCTCGGCATCATGTTCCGCCGCTACTACAGCGGGGTCGCAGGGGAGCGCGTGATGGCCACCCTCCGCAACCGGGTCGCCGATCGCTACCGCGACCTCCAGCTCCAGTACCACCGCGAGACCCCGACCGGAGAGCTCCTCGCGCACATGGAGGCCGACGTGAAGGCCGCCGTCGACGTCTTCTGGCCGGTGCCGTTCGCGACCGGCGTGATCGCGATGACGCTCCTCGCGATGGGGTCGCTGCTGCACGCCGACCCATGGCTCGCGCTGATCGGGGTGATCCTGTTCCCGTCGCTCGCACTGATGAACCGGAGCTTCGCCAAGCGGATGGAGGAGCCCGCCCGCAGCGCACAGGAGGACATCGGCGAGGTCTCGGCCGTCGCGCACGAATCGATCGACGGCGCTCTCGTCGTCAAAACGCTCGGACGCGAGGACGCCGAGACCGAGCGGCTCGCTGTGAAGGCGAGGGCGCTCCGGGACGATCGCGTGCGCGGCGGCTACGTCCGGGCGACCTTCGAGGCAGGGCTGGACGCGTTGCCGACGCTCGCGACGGCTCTCCTGCTCGCGGTCGGTTCGTGGCGGGTGGCGGCGGGCGCGATCACGCCCGGGGAGCTGATCGGGTTCGTCGCGTTGTTCGGGTTGCTGTCGTGGCCGATGCGGTTCATCGGTTGGATCCTGGCGGAGCTGCCGCGGGCGGTCGTCGGGTACGCCCGGCTGGAAGAGGTCTTCCGCACCAGCGTCACGCTGAACCCGCCCGCGCATCCCGAGGAGCTGCCGGCCGGACCCTTGGGGATCGAGGTGCTCGGGGTGCGGCACCTCTACGACGGCGTGCCGATCCTCGACGGGGTCACGTTCGACGTGCAGCCCATGGAATCGGTCGCGATCGTGGGCCCGACCGGCGTCGGCAAGTCGACGTTGGCCCAGTTGCTCGTCCGGCTCGCGGACCCCGACCAGGGCCGCGTGCTGGTCGGGGGTGTCGACGTGCGGGACGCGGACACCAGCGCGCTCCGGCGCGACGTCTCGATCGTGTTCCAGGAGAGCTTCCTGTTCGCGACGACCGTACGGGAGAACATCGCACTGGACGCCGACGTGGCCGAGGCGGACGTCGTCCGCTCCGCGATGATCGCATCGGCGGACCGGTTCATCCGCGAGCTCCCGCTGGGCTACGACACGGTGGTCGGAGAGCGCGGCTACACGCTCTCCGGCGGCCAGCGGCAGCGGGTGGCGCTCGCACGAGCCCTCGTG
>JALYLP010000487.1 GCA_030774195.1 Actinomycetota bacterium
AAGCGTGGCTCGCGGAGGGCGAGGCGAGCACCGACCGGCCGGCCGCCGCCGGCCCGTTCCTCGGGAGAGGGCACGAGCTGGAGCTGCTCGAGGGCGTGTGGAAACGCGTGGTCGCCGAACGCCGGCCGCACCTGGTCACGGTCCTCGGTCCACCGGGGATCGGAAAGTCGCGGCTCACAGCCGAGTTCGTCGGACTCGTCGAAGCAGGCGGCGGTCACTCCGTATCCGGGCGGTCGCTCCCGTACGAGGAGAACACCGGATACCGGGCTTCGGCCGAGCAGGTGAAGCGGGTAGCCGGCATCCTCGAGACCGATATGCCCGACGTCGCGCACGTGAAGCTCATGCGCGCGGTCATGGAGGTCGTCGGCGAGGAGGAGGCGGCCGAGATCGGCCGGTTCCTCTCGCTGCTGCTCGGACTCGGGCTCGACGAACCGTCCGACGACCGGCTTCCGCTCTTCTTCGCCGTTCGGCGGTTGATCGAAGGGCTGGGCACCGAGCGACCGACGATCCTCGTCTTCGAGGACCTGCACTGGGCGGAGACGAGCCAGATCGAGCTCCTCGAATACCTCTGCACGCACGTGCGCGATGTGCCCGTCGCGTTCCTCGCGCTCGCGCGGCCCGAGCTGCTCGACACGCGGCCCACGTGGGGCGGCGGTCTCCTCGCACAGACCACGATCCCGCTCGAGCCGCTGTCCTCCGCGGACGCGGCAGGCGTCGCGGCGGCGGCGCTCGGTACCGAGGCGGAAACCACGATCGAGCGACTCGTCGAGATCGCGGGAGGGAACCCTCTGTTCCTCGAGGAGCTCGCGGCCTCCGTGGCGGAGGGTGCCCAGGGAGGCGGCGAGCTTCCGACGACCGTCCGGGAGGCGATCGCCTCGCGGATCGACATCCTGCCCCCGGACGAGCGATCCCTGCTGCTGGATGCATCGGTGATCGGAAAGACCTTCTGGCGAGGCGTGCTCGGCGGCATGGGCGCGCCGGAACGGATCGACCCGGCCCTCGAAGCGCTCGAGGCGCGCGATCTGATCCGCCACGAGCCGCGGAGCCAGGTCGAGGGAGATCGCGAGTTCTCGTTCAAGCACATGCTGATCCACGACGTCGCGTATGGAACGCTGCCGCGTGCCGTGCGGCGCGAGCGCCACGCCGCGGTTGCGCTGTACGTCGAGCAGGCAGCGGGTGACCACATCCGCGACGTCGCCTGGATCCTGGCCCATCACTGGCGCGAGGCGGGTGAAGGGAACAAGGCGGTCACCTACCTCGTCCTCGCGGCCGAGCGCGCGCTCGAAGCGATGGCCAAGGACGAAGCGATCAGTCTCTACGACGACGCGGTCGAGCTGATCCAAGATCCCGCTCTGCGGGCGCGCGTCCGCCTCCAGCGAGCGATGAGCTTGATCGAGCTCACGGAGTTCGACGTCGGCGCCGCGGAGATCGACGAGCTCCTCCCCGACCTCGAAGGCTCCGATGAGATCGACGCACTCCTGGGACGGGCACGCGCCAGCATCTGGCTCGAGGAACCGGAGGATGGATTCGCCGCCGCCGAGCGGGCGAGGAATCTCGCGGAGGAGCGGGGAGATGCCGAGCGCCTGGCGCCCGCCCTCGGGTATCTGACCGGGATGCACACGCTTCGCGGCGAGATCGACGAGGCCATGGCGAGCGGCGAAGAGGCTCAACGACGCTGGGTTCCCGGCACTCGTCGCCGAGACCTGGCGGTCGCGAGCGAATTCCTCGCCGACGTCAACTACTGGACGGGGAACTACGAGCGCGCGGAGGATCTCGCGCGACGCGCGCACGAGATCGGCGGCGAGGCGCATAGCGTCGAGGGACTGCTGCGCGGAGGGGGTTGGCGTGGGATCTCGCTCGCCGCCTTGGGCCGGACCGAAGAGGCGATCGCCCTCCTCGAAGGGCTGATCCAGACCGCCGAGAAGATCGGGCGGCCGAAGTTCGGAGCTCCCTCGATGAACTACCTCTCCCAACCCCTCCGCGAGCTCTTCCTCGTCGAGGAGGCGCGACGCATGAACGAGGAGGCGCTCGAGGTCGTCCGCAGGGAGGGCGGTTGGGGCATGCCCGGCATGCAGGCCGAGATCGACCTCCTGGTCGCCGATCTGCTGCAGGGCGACGTCGGGCGCGCGCAACGCGAATGGCCGCGGCTCTGGGAGGAGGCGATCAACGGGAAGACGTGGCGTCCGTGGCTCGGAGGGAGCCGGCTCGCGCACGTCCGCGCCCTGATGGCACAACAGGCGGAGGGGCCGGAGGAGACGATCGAGGCGGCGAACGACTCGCTGGAGCGTGCCACCAAGTGCCGGCGCAGGAAGTACCAGGCTGCGTCGCGCGCGATCCTCGGCAGCGCGCTCTCGGAGCTCGGCAGGACCAACGAAGGCATCGCGGAGCTCGAGAGTGCCGTCGCGGTCGCCGACGATCTGGGAA
The DNA here is from genome assembly GCA_030774195.1 of Actinomycetota bacterium. Taxonomy (GTDB): domain Bacteria; phylum Actinomycetota; class UBA4738; order UBA4738; family HRBIN12; genus AC-51. The sequence goes on from JALYLP010000487.1 coordinate 2,425, forward strand.
CGCCTACTGCACGCTGGCAGTACCGCGCGGCTCTCGGCCAAGCTCGGTACGCCGCCGGGGACGACGCGCGGGCCGCGTCCGCCTACGGTGACGCGGCCGAAGTGATCCGGGCTTACTCAGAGTCGCTGAGCCCGGAACACGCGCACGCATTCCTCTCCGCCGAGCCCGTTCGAGAGGCCATGAAGGCCGGGAACTGAGCATCCGACATCGCGAACCGACGGCCTCGAGGGAGTCGCGGACCGTAGCTGATGAAGGAGAGGAGATGATGCGAAAGGGCATGATCATCCTGGTGACCATGGCGTCGCTCGTCGTATCGATCGCGAATGATGCTCAGGCGATCACGGACGGGGAACCCGACGGTAGCCGCCACCATTACGTGGGGATGGTCTTCGATCTCGGCAGCGACGGAAGCGTGGGTATCGCGTGTTCGGGGGTGCTCGTAAGCCCACGCGTGTTCTTGACGGCGGGGCACTGCACCGAGGGATTCCTCAGCCCCCCGCCTGACCTGTCGGTGCAGGTGTCGCTTGCAGCCGACGCCACCGGGCTCGTGAGCCAGGCAACGGGTACCCCCCACACCTACCCCGGCTTCTGCGCCGGCTGCGCCGGTGGTTGGGGTCGCAACCTTGGTGATCTGGGCGTGGTCGTGCTCGATCGGCCCGTAAGGCTTACCCAATACGGCTCGCTGCCCGCCGTGGGAGTCGCCGACACGCTGTCGACGGGCGCACCCGTGACGGAAGTCGGCTATGGGCTGCGCTCGGGTGTTGCCGGGTGCACCTTCTCCAGGTGCCTGCCGGGGGACTTCGGCGTGCGGACATTGCTCCGCGGTCTCGTGCTGAGCGGCGGCTCGCTCAGCGACACATTCGTCCGGTCGCGTGGGTCAGGCGGGGCTTGCTTCGGTGACAGCGGTGGACCGATTCTGAACGGCGATGGCCCGACGGTTCTTGCGGTGGACTCCTTCGTCAACGACTGGAGTTGCAAGGGCGTTGACTATTCGTTCCGGATCGACCAGGCGCCTGTCCTCTCGTGGATCAAGAGCTGGATGTAGCGCGGCGGATCCACGAATGGGCCGGGCACCCGGCCGACGACGTCTACGAGGTGCCCGTACAGGGGTAGAGCTCGTCGCGAGTCACCGAGTCTGGTCCCGTCGGGCTCATGGAGTTCGAGCCAGGCCGGACCGGAAGGGGCGACGGAGGCCGCGTCATCGCCGCCTGTCGAGATAGGACACATCGCGATCGCGCGTCCCCACGCTCGAGAAGGTGCGGTTCCTCTCTGTTTATCGAGACGTTCTGCGCCACGAGGCTTCGCAGCCTCGACAAAGCAGGCTCTACGCGCGGTGCACATGACCGTGCGTCAGAGACTTCATTTGGCGTCCTTGCTGCCCGCCCGATGCGCTTCTCGGCCGACGAGCCGAGGACCGTGCCACCACGGGGCACTCGGGCTACCCACTTCGCCGAAGTGGGCCCTACGATGTCGACATGGATACGGATCTCTCCAAGGAGGAGCTCGAGGCGGCGCACTGCTGGGAGGCGGACGACCGGGTGCCGCGACGACCGGAGATGACCGAGTTTCGTCGAAGGCTGCGCTACCACCAGTCGAAGTGGCGTGAGGCGCAGGGACACCCGATCGGTTCGCAGCCGATCGCGCCCAAGCCGGCCGGGGCGGGGCGCCTCGTCGGGGGTCGCCTGCCGCTCGACTACGCTCGAGAGACCGGCGCGAACTTCCTGACCGCCGGGGCACTGGACGCGGCGAAGGCTCGAACGTCGGCCAAGGAGCCTCACCAGACGTTCGACCGGCAGCGGCTATGGGCCGATCTGCTGTGGTCGCCGACCATGGCCTTCAACCTGTTCGGCGACCTGGCCGCCGACCTCGGGCTCGCCGACCGGGCCGTTCATACCTGGTGGCCGGACGCGCCCGGCACGGTGTCCGAGGTCCACTTCGAGCACTCCCCGGGACGTCTCGATCGTGCGTACACGGGAACCCTCCTCCCGTTCGACACGGCGTTCGTGCTCGACCTCGGCGACGGGTCGCAGGGGGTCATCGGTCTCGTCACCAGATACCACGAGCGGATCAAACGGGAGGTACCCAAGCCGATTCGCCTTGCGCGCTACGTGGAGATCACCGAGACGTCAGCGGTCTTCAAGCCGGAGGCGATCGACGCGGTCAACGGAACGGACCTCACCGTGATGTGGCTCGAGCACCTGCTGGTGCTGTCGATGCTCCAGCATCCGAGCGGCACGTGGGGCTGGGGCCGGTTCGTGCTGGTCTACCCTGCCGGCAACACGGACTACGCAGAGGCTTGCGCCCGGTACCGAGATCTACTTGTGGACCAGTCGACTTTCTCCTCCATGACCGTCGAGCAACTTCTTGACGCCGACGTCCTCCCGGCGCAGACGGCCGCGGCCCTGCGCGAGCGGTACATCCTCGGCTGAGGCCTCTTCGGACCTGTCGCCCAACGTGACCGGTCCCGTCGCCAAGCTCCGAACTCGCTGCATCTCCATAGCCATCGTCGCCCGTCCCTGACGAGGCCGTTCCGCGAGTCCGGGGGGAAGATCCGCACCCTTCTGCGTCGCCGCGCGAGCGCTTGACTCGCAGAGACGGACTCGCCTAGCCTTTTCGCTGCCCGCCATGCCAGCGTTGAGTGGAGGCTTCTTGAGGCGCCACCCCCGATTGCGTCGGGCCATCGTCGCGGCCGCCGGAGCAGGCATTCTTACGATCGCGTT
>JALYLP010000488.1 GCA_030774195.1 Actinomycetota bacterium
CCTCGCCTGACCGTCCAGCAGCTTCGCGACGCCGCCTGAGACAGGCCCAGCTGCCGTCGGATCCGCGCTGACGGCCGCGGCGGGGATCGACGCAAGCCGGTCGGCGTTCGCCTGTTCCTGGGTACGCTTGTCTGCCTCGAGCGCTGCGTGACGGGCATCCGCTGAGCGCTCCTGCGCGACGACGAACGTCGCGAACGCGGAGATGAGCAGGAGCAGGACCACCCCGAACATCGTGAGCTTCACGGCGAAGGGATCGGCATGGCGCCGGGGCATGACCGGCGCGATGAAGGTGAAGGTGTCGCTCACGGGGACCAGCTCGTGGCCGACGCCGACAAGGCGGCCGTGCCCGTACACGTCGTGCCGGTGCCGGTGCCGTAGCGAACGGAGGACGCTGCGATGTGGAGGTAGAAGCACGTGCCCGACTGAGACAGGACGGCGAGGCCGACCCCGCTCGATGACGAGCCAACGGCGATCACCTTCGGCCCGGTCGAGGAGTTGTCCGTGTACGAGAATGCCGGCTCGAAGTGCTTCAGGGCTGCCACGGTGACGCCGTCGAACGAGCCTTGCTCCGCGTAGAGCTCCTGGACCGCGCTGATCGCTTGCTGTTCGGTCGTCTGCGCTTCGACGTCCTTCGCCGCGCCGATCTGCGAGATGACGCTCCGCTCGCCGGATGCGATCTGCTCGCCGCTGCCCTTCATGAACGTCATGAGGCCGACGACGAGCAGAACGACGACCACGCCCGCGGCTACGAGCACCACGATGCGGCCGCGGCCCGAGCCGGCATCGACATCCGGAGCCTTCGGGCGCCGGGCGGCCGGGAGCACACGCTTGCGCGACGGCTTGCCGAACGCGAAGGAGTCATCCATCCCTGCTGGTATCGGCACCCGTGCGACCACCTGAACCTCGGTACCATCGCCTCCGTGAGCGAGATCACGGACGTCCTCGCAGCGATCGGATCCCTCTCCGCCAGCGGCCGGCGGATGGCGCTCGCCACGATCGTCGCCGTCCGTGGATCGACCTACCGCCGTCCTGGCGCGCGGCTCCTCGTCCCGGAGGGAGGCGCCCCCATCGGCAACATCAGCGGAGGCTGCCTCGAAGGGGACGTCGCCGACATGGCCCGCCTCGTCATGGAAGAAGGGAGGGCTCGCCTTGCGGCGTGGGACCTGACCGCCGACGACGACGCCGTGTGGGGCCTCGGGCTCGGCTGCAACGGCGCCATCGAGGTCTTCATCGAGCCCGCCGATCGTGCCGCCGAAGCCGCGCGCGCGCTCCGCACGGCCCTCGAAGAGGAACGGCCGATCAGCCTCGTCACCGTCATCGAGTCCGCCGAACCGGACGCGATCGCCCCCGGCGCGCGTCTCATCGTGATGCCGGACGGCGCCGTCGACGGGTCCCTCGGCCGGCCCGACGTGGACGCGGAAGCGATCGCCGCGGCGCGCGACCTGCTCACGGCCGAGCGCTCGGAGATCCGGACCCTCGTCGAAGGGATCCGCGCGTTCGTCGAGATCCTGGACCCGCCACTGCGGCTCGTGGTATGCGGAGTCGGCCACGATGCCGTCCCGCTCGTCCGGGCGGCCTCGCTCCTCGGCTGGAACGTCACGGTCGTCGACGACCGGCCGGCCTTCCTCGATCGCGAGCGGTTCCCCGAGGCGCACGCGTTCGTCCGGGTGGATGACCCGTCGGAGGTTGCGAAGGCGATCACGATCGACGCTCGGACGTTCGTCGTCGTGATGACGCACAACTTCCTTCGTGACAAGGAGTACCTGCGCAGCCTCTTGACGACCGACGCTCGCTACCTGGCGATGCTCGGTCCGGCGGCGCGGACCCAACGTCTGCTGATGGAGCTCGACGAGGAGGGCACGCGGATCACGGAAGACCGTCGAGCGCGCATCCACGGACCGGCCGGCCTCGACCTCGGCGCCGAAGGACCCGAGGAGATCGCTCAGGCGATCGTCGGGGAGATCGTCGCCGTACGGCGCGGGCGCGACGGAGGGTTCCTCAAGGAACGTCCGACCCCGATCCACGACCGTCCGCGGCCGGGAACGGAAGCTCGTTAGGCTGCGCCCATGCTCATCGAGAACGCGTTCACGGTCGCGAAGCCGCTCGGTCAGGTGTGGGACTACCTGCTCGACGTCCACAAGGTGGCGCCGTGCATGCCCGGAGCCGAACTCACCGAGACGATCGACGATCGCAACTGGAAGGGCAAGCTCACCATGAAGTTCGGCCCGGTCTCGATGTCGTTCGCGGGTTCGGTGACGTTGGAGGAGCGCGATGACGCAGCCCATCGCGTGGTCCTACATGCGAAGGGCACGGAGCAGAAGGGCAAGGGGGCCGCGGACGCCAAGGTCACCTCGTGGCTCGAGGCCGTGGATGCCGGGACGGCGGTCAAGATGCAGGCCGACATGACGCTCACCGGCGCGGCGGCACAGCTGTCGCGCGGCCTGCTCCCGGAGGTCTCGAAGCGTCTGACCCAGCAGTTCGCCGATTGCCTCGAACAGAACCTCGGCGGGGCGGCCGGCGCCGGCGAACCGGCCGCTGCGTCCACCCCGTCGTCGGCGCCGGCCGACTCGACCCCCGTCCCGAAGCCCGTCGGCGGCATCCGGCTCGGCCTCGCCGCCACGTGGGGCGTGATCGTGTCCTTCTTCCGGAGACTCTTCGGCGGTTCAACGCCTCGGCGCGCGTGATCTCGGGGATCGTGCTCGCGGCGGGGACCGGCTCGCGGTTCGGCGGCACGAAACAGCTGGCGGAGCTCGATGGCCGACCCCTCGTGTTGCACGCGGTCGCCGCGCTCCGCGAAGGCGGCGTCGACGAGATCATCGTCGTCACGGGCCACGACGCCGATGCCGTCGAGGCCGTCCTTCCGACTGAGATCCGGGCCGTCCGTAACGCCTCGTTCCGGGATGGGCAGTCGACCTCACTCGCCGCGGCGATCCACGCGCTCGACGAACGGAGCGAGGCGGCGGTCGTCCTGATGGCCGATCAGCCCGGGGTCCGGAAAACCGATGTCCGGGCGCTGATCGAGACCTTCCGCGCGACGCGCGCCCGGATCGCGCGCCTGGAGTTCACCGACGGGTCCGGGCCCTCACTGCTCTCGCGGGAGATCTACGCCGACGCCGGGCACCTGCACGGCGACGCGGGCGCGCGCGTGCTGATGGCCTCGCACCCCGAGTGGGTCGAGGAGGTGGCGATCGACCGCCCCGTGCCGCGTGACGTCGACACGCGGGCCGACCTCGAGGCCTAGGTGCGCTCCGGAGGAGGGCGCACGAGCGTGCGATGCGGATCGGCGCCCACGAACCCGAACCGCTGGTACAGCGTCTGCGCGTCGCGCGTGTTGAGGTACCAGTAGCAGTCGGCCGACCACGGATCCTCGACCGCCTCGCGGACGAGCTCGGTCCCGAGCCCCCGACCGCGGTACGGCTCCAGAACGAACACGTCGCCCAGCCAAGCCATGTTGGATCCGTCGGATATCACGCGGCAGAAGCCGACGAGTGCGCCATCCGAGTCGTATGCCGCGATCACGCGCGTCGACGATCGGATCAACTCCGCGATCGTTGCGCGCGAGCGGCCTCGGACCCAATACGCCTCTTCGGATAGGTAGCGGTGCACGACGTCGACGTCCACACGTTCGCGATCGTCATCCAGCTCGAAGCCGTCCGGGAGAGCGCGGCGCATCAGCAGACCGGGCCCAGACGCCGGTGCTGCAGCGCCGGGAGCGTCGTCCGGACCCGCTGCAGGCTGGCCATGTCGAGGTCGGCGAACCAGACGCCGTCCCCCTCATCGGGGGCACGGACGAGCATCTCGCCCCAGGGATCGACCACGATCGAGTTCCCGTAGGTCCGGCGCCCGTCCTCGGGCCGGCCCCACGGCCCCCACTGCGCCGGCGCCACGATGAAGCACTGGTCCTCGATCGCTCGCGCTCGCAGCAGCACCTCCCAGTGCGCACGACCGGTGACCTCCGTGAACGCCGACGGGATGCAGACGATCTCCGCTCCGAGCGTCATCAGCCCGCGGTAGAGCTCGGGGAACCGAACGTCGTAACAGATCGACAGCCCGATGCGTCCCAGATCGGTGTCGCGGGTGACGAGCTCTTCGCCCGCGCTGAAGACGGCAGACTCTCGGTGCGGCGGCTGGCCGGGCAGGGCCACGTCGAACAGGTGGATCTTGCGGTAGTGCGCCACGATCTCGCCGTCGCGATCGAACAGGCAGGACGTGTTGAACACGTGGTCGTCGGC
>JALYLP010000489.1 GCA_030774195.1 Actinomycetota bacterium
CGCGAGCGCGGCCGCGATCGCCCCCTTCATGTCGCACGCACCGCGACCGATCAGCTTCCCGTCACGGATCTCGCCGGCGAAGGGCGGGCTCGTCCACGTGTCGGGCGACCCCGCCGGGACGGTGTCGAGGTGGCCGTTCCACGCGAGCGACGGGCGCGCCCGATCCCCGAACCGGGCGACGACGGACGGTCGTCCCTCGTCGCCGCGGATGATCTCCGGCGCGGCTCCGAGCGAGGTGAGGATGTCGGCCGCCACCGACGCCGCTTCGTCCTCGGTGCCGCCCGGGTTCTCCGACGGCGCTCCGATCAGCGCCTGCGCGTAGGCGAGCAGCTCCTCGACGTCGACCGAGGCCGCCGCGGCATCGGCGGCAGGGGAACGGACATCGTCGACCTCCGGCACGCCGGGCACGCTACCAGCCGCCTCCGGCGCCGGCGTTCGGTGAGCGGTCTCCTACGATGAGCCTCATGGCGCTCACGGATCATCGCTCGGCGCTCCGCGAAGGGCTCGACCCGGATCCGCATCCGGAGCCCGACCCCGGCGAGCGGCTCGCCGCAGTCCTCGCGTTGCTGATCGAGGAGCCCGCGCCGTCGCTGCTGTTCACCGAGCGGGCGGCCCACCTCAACCGGCATCCGGGAGAGGTCTCGTTCCCGGGCGGGCTCGCCGAGCCGGATGACGACACGCTCGTCGCGACCGCGCTTCGCGAGACGCATGAAGAGATCGGCCTCGACCCCGTGCTCCCGGACGTGCTCGGCGCGCTCCCGCCGATCCACACGTTCGTGTCGGGCATCCTCGTGACTCCGTTCGTCGCGGTGGTGCGTGCGCTTCCGACGCTCCACGAGAGTCGCGCGGAGATCGCGCGCGTCCTGACCGTTCCGACCAGCACGCTCGCCACCCTGGAAGAGGAGCGCGAGCTCTTCCGCGAGGGTGGGCGTTTCCGGAAGGGATGGTGGTACGAGACGGCCGATGCCACGATCTGGGGCGCGACCGGGTTCATGCTGCACGCGTTCCTCGAGCTCGCACGGGAGACGGCGCCATGGCTGACGACGTCCTGAGCCCGGAGGACCGTGAGCTCCGGGCGTTGCTCGGAGCGGTCCACACGGTCGCGGTCGTCGGACTCTCGTCCAACCACGCGCGGCCGTCGTACCAGGTCGCGCGGTATCTCCAGGAGCATGGGTACCGGATCGTGCCGGTCAATCCGAGCGAGGATGAGGTCCTCGGCGAGCACGCGTACGCATCGCTCATGGACGTCCCGGAGGACCTCGGGATCGAGGTGGTCGATGTGTTCCGCCGCGCGGAAGCGACCCCGGAGGTGGCCCGGCAGGCGGTCGCCGCGGGCGCGCGCGTGTTGTGGCTGCAGGAGGGCATCGTGAGCGAGGAGGCCGAGCGGATCGCGACGGAGGGCGGCCTCGACGTCATCATGGGCGTCTGCATCAGGAAGGTTCGAGCTCGACTGATGGGGGAGGAGCTGTAGATGACCGCGTGGGAGTACTTCGTCGCGCCACTGCTGGAGCACAACCCGGGGGAGATCCTGAACACGTTCGGTGAGGACGGCTGGGAGCTCGTGTCCGTGACCCAGCAGCAGACGCCCGCGGGAGGGGCGTCGCTGATCGCATACCTCAAGCGCCCGAAGGGGTAAGTCGGATCCCGCCGGTCTCGCTAGGTGGCCAGCGGGTCTATCCCCCAGTCCGGGAACTCGTCCATGGTCGGTGAGTCGGTGACCTGGACCAAACCCGTACCGTCGGCTCGCATCGTGTAGATGTCCCGGTGCTCTCCGTCTTCCAGGATGCGCATCGACACCGCGATCATCGTCCCATCGGGCGACCAGGCAGGCTGCCGAGCACGGTAGGGCCTGCCGCCCGTGTCGATCAGGATCTTCTCGAGTCCGCTGCCGTCCGGATGCACGACCCAGATCCGCGTGTCGTTGTCGAAGACGATCCATCGCCCGTCCGGCGACCAGCTCGCCCTGAGTCCCCCGAGACCCCATGAGGTGAGCCGCCGCAGGCCGGAGCCGTCGACATTCACGACGAAGAGGGCGGTCTGCACTTTCTCCGGCCTCGAGTAGTCGATCCGGAAGAACACGATCCGGCTGCCGTCGGGCGAGAAGTCGTCTGGACCATCCTCGCCGGGCTGGGTGGTGACTTGGACCGGGTCGCCTCCGTCGGATGCACGGAGCGTGTACATGCCGTCGCGCTCCGGCTGCGGCGGGTCGAAGCCCCCGAACCCGCACGCGAGCCGTGTTCCATCTGATGACCAGACGTTGCAGCCGCCGATCGGGAACCCGGGCGGGATGGGGAGCTGGGTGAATCCGGATCCGTCCGCGTTGATGATGGTCGGGGCGAGCGCGAAATCGCAGCAGATCATCGCGATCCGGCTGCCGTCAGGCGACCAAGTGGGGATCTGCGCGAAGATGTCGAGGAGTTGCTCGTCGTGCGTCCCGTCGGGGTTGACCGTGAAGATGCGAGAGTTATCGACCGCGGGATCTGAGCGGGCGAAGACGATCTGACC
>JALYLP010000490.1 GCA_030774195.1 Actinomycetota bacterium
CCCCACCCCCGTCCACGCCCTTTGGTTTCGTCGGGTCGATCCGGATGCCCGGACCCATCGTGGTGGAGACGACGAGGGAGCGGATGTACCGGCCCTTCGCCGAGGACGGTTTCGCCTTGAGGATCTCATCGACGACCGCGAGGTAGTTCTCGAGCAGGGCGGGCTCTTCGAACGACTTCTTCCCGATCACCATGTGCACGTTGCCCGTGCGGTCGGCCCGGTACTCGATCTTCCCGCCCTTGATGTCCGCGACCGCCTTCTCGATGTCGTTCGTGACGGTTCCGGTCTTCGGGTTCGGCATCAGCCCCCGGGGTCCGAGCACCCGGCCGGCCTTCCCGACCGCCGCCATCATGTCGGGCGTCGCGATCGCGGCATCGAAGTCGATCCTGCCTTTGATCACCTCGTCCACCAGCTCGTCGCCGCCGACGACGTCTGCGCCGGCCTCGCGCGCCTCACGCGCCTTCTCGCCCTGCGCGAACACGGCAACCCGGACGGTCCTTCCGGACCCGTTCGGGAGCGTGACCGTGCCCCGAAGCGTCTGATCCTGTTTGCGGGTATCGATCCCCAACCGGAAGGACGCCTCGACGGTCTCATCGAACTTCGCACCCGGCAGCGACTTCACGATGCCGATCGCTTCGGCCGGGGTGTGCTCCTCGGCATGATCGAAGGTGGCGGTGGCCTCGCGGTACCGCTTGCCATGGACCGTGGTCATGCCTCAACCTCCACACCCATGCTCCTGGCCGTGCCGGCGATGATCCTCGCCGCCATCTCGACATCGTTGGCGTTGAGGTCCGCCATCTTCTTCTGCGCGATGTCGATGACCTGGGCATGGGTGAGCGAAGCGACCTTGTCCCGGTTCGGCACGCCCGACCCCTTCTCGATCCCCGCTGCCTGCTTGATCAGCTCCGCGGCGGGCGGCTGCTTGAGGATGAAAGAGAACGTCCGGTCTTCGTAGATGGTGAGGACGGCCGGGATGACCTGGCCCGCCATCGCCTGGGTCTGCTCGTTGTACTGCTTGCAGAACTCCATGATGTTCACGCCGTGCTGACCGAGGGCGGTGCCCACCGGCGGAGCCGGCGTCGCCTGCGCGGCCCTGATCTGGAGCGTGACCGTCGCGAGTACCTTCTTCTTCTTCGGCGGCATGTTGCCTCACGCCTTCCTGCGGTCCAAGCGGCCGGGTCTGACCGGCCTCCCGCTCGTCTCGTGGCTTCGGTCCTTCAGACCTTCGCTACCTGGTCGAAGGACAGCTCGACCGGGGTCTCCCGGTCGAAGATGTTGACCAACACCTTGAGCTTGGCCTGGTCGGGGTTGATCTCGCTGATCGTGCCGTTGAAGTCCGCGAACGGACCGCTGATGATTCGCACGACATCGCCTTCCTCGAAGCCGAGCCTGACCTGCGGCTTCTTCTCTTCCTTCTTCACCACGAGGATCTTCTCGACCTCGCGTTTGGAAAGGGGCGTGGGCTTGGAGCCCGTCCCCGCCGACACGAACCCCGTGACGCCCGGCGTGTTGCGCACGACGTACCACGAGTCGTTGTCGTAGAGCATCTTCACCAGGAGATAGCCGGGGAAGACCTTCTTCTGCACGACCTGCTTCTTGCCCGACTTGATCTCCATCACGTCTTCCATCGGGATGTGGACGCGGAAGATCTTGTCCTCCATCTGCATCGTGTGGATCCGGGATTCGAGGTTGGCCTTGACCTTGTTCTCGTAGCCGGCGTACGTGTGCACCACGTACCAGTCGCCCGGGCCACGGAACGGGTCCCCCTTGCCTGCATCGGCAGGTTCCGGCAGAGCCTCCGGTACCGCTTCGGGAACGACCACGAGCTCCTCGTCGGGTGTGGCCGGATCGTCGGCCGGAGGACCGATCTCGGTCTCGACGATCTCTTCGGCGGTCTCGGCTTCCACGGCCGCCTCGTCGATGAGCTCCGAGATGACCTGGTCGGCCTCCTGATCGATCCGCTCGGCAGCTGCGAAGTCTCCCTCCGCGACGGCCTGGTCCTCCGCCACCTCGGCCGCCTCCGCAACCTGGGTCGCGACCTCGACGCGAGCGAGGGCGTCGTCGTCGAGAACGGCGGCCGCCTCCAGCGCGTCGCGCAGCTCTTCGTCGTTCGGGTTCTGCTCGTCGTCCACGATGGATCCTCTACATGTTCCGTATCCAGGGAGCGGGCCGGGACCGGCCGCGGCGGGCGGCAGGAAGAGCCTCGGAGCGCCCGTGAGGCGCGCTCCCGCCCAGCGTGGACCAGTATAGGTGGGCGGCGGAAGACCCGGCAAAAGTCGGTCGGTCGGACGCCGCGGGGCCCTCAGTCGAGCAGGTTGAAGATCAGCTTCGCGAAGACCCAGTCGATCGCGAACACGAACGATGTGAGCACCGTGATCGTGACGAGGACGACGATCGTGTAGGTGATCAGCTCCTTGCGGGTCGGCCAGTCGACCTTCTTGAGCTCGAGGCGGACCTCACGGAGGAACTGGCGGGCGCCCGCGCGCTTGCGCTTCTCCTGCTGCGCTGCCCGGCGGGTGGTGGTCGGCGGCGCCGCGCGACGGTCGACGCCGGAACCCTTCTGGAGGCGTTCGGCCTTCTCCTGCGCTCGCTTCATCTGTCGATTCATGCTGCTCCCTTTTGCAGGCGCGGAGGGACTCGAACCCCCAACCCCCGGTTTTGGAGACCGGTGCTCTGCCAGTTGAGCTACGCGCCTTCGGCGCCGGTCCCCCGAGGTCGGGGCCTCGGGCGCCTCAGTATAGCCCCGCCAGGTGGTCGCCAAACCCCCCGCTCCCCACACGCATTTCCCCATGTCGGCTACGTGAGTCCGCTGCATCACGGCCCTATGCTTCGGCGGACGACGACCACGCGCGGCCCCAGACAAGCGAGGCGTCTGATGAGTACGAGTGGTTCTTCCCCCTCCGCCGAGGAGCCCGGGCTCCTTCGGCGCGGGTTCTTCCCCCGTCGCGAGCCGGTTCAGACCGAACCGGTGATCAGCGAGCCCGAGGCTCGGCTCGCGGAGCTCTTGCAGCGCGCGGTCGACGATCGGCTGGATGAGGGCATCCGGGCGATCGAGGAGCAGGCGACCGGGCTCATGCGAGAGGTTGCCGGTGAGGTGTGGCGCTCCTCCGCGAAGGACGTGCGTCCGGAGCAGGAGCGCATCGTGTCGATCCTCTCCCGCGACCAGGCGATCCGGTCGTTGATCGCTTCCTCGGACGAGCGGTTCCAAGCGATCGCCGTTCGCAGCGCCAGCCTCGAGGATCACCTCCAGGAGCTCACGGACTCCGAGCGCAGGACGAGGGCGGCGATGGAAGCAACCGCTCACGCGATCCGCGAGATCGCCGACTCCCCCACGCTGCACGGCGTCGAGGCGGTTCGGACGCAGCTCGAGATGGTAGAGCGACACATCGCCGAGGCGTTCGCGCATTTCGATCAGCGAGATGAGGCGATCGCGACCGAGGTCCTGGGGCGGGTCCGCGACCACGGGGAGTTGATGACACGCGAGACCACCCGGATCGTCGAGTCGATGCAGGCATACGTTCAGGGGGGCACGGAGACGGTCGGGCGGCTCGCCCAGCGGATCGAGGAGCACGCCAAGTTGTTCGTACTGCAGGACCACAACATCGTGCAGCACGTCCGCGAGGTCGTCGAAGAGCAGGCGTCGGAGCTGACCGAGCAGGTCGCGATGGTCCGCGAGAAGGTGGGCCTTCACGGTCGCGAGCAAGAGCAACTCCGAGCTTCGCTCGAGCGGGCGATCGATTTCCGCATGCGGGGCCTCGCCGAGCTGATCCGTTCGGATTCGACCGCCCTGCGCGGACTGATCGAGGACCGTGCCGGCGCGGTGATCGCGTCCGGTGACGGTGCCCTCGACGCGGGACCGCTGGTCCGGGTCGTGGACGATCGGATGGCCGCCCTGGAGCACGTCGTCGAGGAGCGGATGGCCGCCCTGGAGCGCACGATGGGCGAGCAGGTGCTCGCACTCTCGAGCGCCACGAGCGCGAGCCTCGAGCGCAACGTCGAGCGGATGGCGGTCGCGGCTGGGTCGGTCGACGGCCCGGACGAGCTCACCGCGGAGACCCAACGGTCCTTCGAGGAGCGCATGATGAACCACATCGACGAGCGCGCGGGGGCGATCGCGAGGCTGATCCGCTCCGATTCCCAGGCGCTCGCGGACCGGGTGGCCTCGCTGGCGCCGGCCGGCGGCACGTCGGAACCCGCCATGGACGGAGAGCTGGTGCGCCAGCTGATCCGTTCGATCAAGGAGCTCGAAGCCGGGATGGCCTCCGACATGGCCGGATCGGTCGATCGACGGTTCCAGACGCTCTCGGATCAGCTGCACAAAGAGACGCAGCTGCAGGCGGAGGCGATGCTGAAGATCGCCGAGGTGCTGGGCGAGAAGATCGACCGGTTGTCGATCCGGGTCGACGAAGGGGTCGGGAACGACATCCAGATCGTGGTCGACCGGATGTCGGACGCGATCAGAGCGATGTCCACCGTGCGTCGCGAGAGCGCGTAACACTCACGCGAGTCGGACGCGGGCCTCACCCTTCTTCACCGGCCATTCCGTGCGCCCGTTCCGCTCGACCTTGACCCAGGTCTCGAGCACGGCGATCGCGGGCCGGTCTTCGATGCTCCGGACACGCCCTCCCGCGACGATGGTCTCCCCCATGAACACCGACGCCCGGAAGTTGGCGGACACGGCGACCACAGCGTCGGGCTCACCCGCCCAGGCGACGATCGCCGCGGCCATGTGCCCCATGGTGAACATGCCGTGAGCGATGACCCCTGGGAACCCAACCGAGCGAGCGAACGCGTCGTCCTGGTGGAGCGGGTTCTGGTCGCCACCGGCGTCGGCGTACGCCTTGACGTCCTCGCGCGTGACGACGCGTGCGAGCTCGGGAAGCTCTTCCCCGATCGAGACCGTCGCTCTGCGCCTCATCCCCCGGCCGCCCGTTCGATCATCTGCGAACGCGCCGTACAGATGACGACACCATCGGCGTCCTCGAGGTCTATCGCGATCGTCACGGATCCGTTCCCGCCTTTCATCCGGATCGATCCGATGCGCGCGCGGACGGCGAGCTCCTCGCCCTCGCGGAGCGGACGCCGGAACTCATATGCCTGTGAGCCATGTACGACCCGGGAGAAGTCGAGATCGAGATGCCGGTCGGCGACGACCTGCGGCAACGCGGCGAACTCCGCCGCGGTCACGAAGGTCGGCGGCACCCCCTCGCTGATCCCGAACAGTGCTCTGAAGGCGGCGACGCGTGACGGATCGACGACGAACGACACTGCGGGGTAAGTCGTTCCTTCGGCGGCGGGATTCATCGTCGTCGGGTGCCTTCACCTGCTGTCCCCCCGCTGGGGGACAACAGAAATGGGCCCTGAGCCTACACGGAAGGCTGCATACCCCGGCCTACCATCCGCAGATGACCCGCACCAGACCCGACGGCGACGCGCTCGCGTTGCACGATCCCATCACCGTCATCATCGCCGACGATCACCGCTCGTTCGGTGAGGCACTACAGATCGCGCTCGACAAGGAACGCGACCTCAGCGTCGTTGGGGTCGTCGATGGAGGCGATGACGCCGTGCGGGTCACGATCCACGACCAACCCGACGTCGTGTTGATGGATCTTCGGATGCCCGACGTCGACGGGCTCGAGGCGACCCGACGGCTCCGGGAGGAGGGCTCGCACAGCGCCGTCATCATCCTCACCGGAGAAGCGGACGATGTTTCCCTCGCCCGCGCGATCCAGGTCGGGGCGAGGGGGTTCCTGCACAAGACCGCTCCGATGGTGGACGTCGTCGAAGCCGTGCGGCGCGCCTCCCGAGGCGAGCCGCTACACCGGCCGGCCGAGGTGAACCGAGCGATCAAGACGATGCGGGCTCGCTCGAAGCACGACGTGGAGCTCGAGCGCCGGGTCGAGCGCTTGACGCCTCGTGAGATCGAGATCCTCCAGGCGATGGCCGAGGGCCTCGCGCCCGAGCAGATCGTCGAACGGCTCGGGATGAGCCGGCACACGCTGCGAACGCACACCCAGAACATCCTGACGAAGCTGGGCGTCCACTCGAAGACGGATGCCGTCGTGGCAGCGATCCGATTCGGCAAGGCCACCCCTCCCGGTCTTGCCATGACGGGTCGTGACG
>JALYLP010000491.1 GCA_030774195.1 Actinomycetota bacterium
TGGTCGCGGCGATCCCCGTCCTCGGGACGGAAGCCGGCGTGGACGGCCTCGCCGCCCGCGCCGGCGTCGCGACGGGCGAAACCGCGGTCACGCTGGACGCCGAGGGGCAGGGCATGGTGGCCGGCGACATCGTGAACACCGCGTCCCGCGTCCAGTCGGCCGCCCCGCCCGGAGGCGTCTTCGTGACCGTAGCGACACGGCACGCCACCGACGCCGCGATCGCGTACGAAGACGCCGGCCAGCATGAGCTGAAGGGCAAGTCCGAGCCGTTGACGCTCCATCACGCGCTGCGCGTCGTCGCGCTCCGAGGAGGCCAGCTCCGGTCGACCGGATTGGAGTCACCATTCGTCGGGCGTGAACGGGAGATCCGCCTGGTCAAGGAGCTGTTCCATGCCAGTGCGGATCAACGGCGGACGCACCTGATGGCCGTGACGGGCGTCGCGGGGATCGGGAAGTCCCGCCTCGGCTGGGAGTTCTTCAAGTACGTCGACGGTCTGGCGGACGACGTCTACTGGCATCGGGGTCGCTGCATCGCCTACGGCGAGGGCGTCACGTACTGGGCGCTCGCCGAGATGGTGCGAGGTCGCGCCGGGATCGCCGAGGAAGAGGTCCCGGCATCGGCCGCCGAGAAGCTGTCCGACATGGTCGCGCGATTCGTCGGCGATATGGAGGAGCGGCGCTGGATCGAGGGGCGACTGGCCCAGTTGCTCGGCCTGGAAGATCGGGTGACGGCGTCACGCGACGACCTGTTCGCCGCATGGCGACGGTTCGTCGAACGGATCGCACAGCGCGGCCCGGTCGTGCTCGTCTTCGAAGACCTCCAGTGGGCCGATCCGGAGCTCCTCGACTTCATCGAGCATCTGCTGGATTGGAGCCGTGACCAGCCCATCTTCGTGCTCGGTCTGGCACGTCCGGAGATCGTCGATCGCCGGACCGGCTGGGGAACGGGCAGACGAGGGGTCACCTCGCTCTTCCTCGAACCCCTCGATGACGCAACGATGGAGGCGCTGCTGCGCGGGATGGTGCCGGGCCTCCCCGAGGCCGTTGGGCGCGAGATCCGCGAACGCTCCGAAGGGATCCCGCTCTATGCCGTCGAGACGGTGCGGATGCTCCTGGATCGAGGGCTGCTTCGCCGAGACGGAGACCGGTTCGAACCGACGGGTCCGATCGAGAACCTCGACGTGCCCGAAACGCTCCACACGCTGATCCAGGCACGTTTGGACGGTCTGGCGCCCGAGGACCGGGCGTTGCTGCAGGACGCCTCGGTCCTCGGCAAGACCTTCCCGCCGGACACGCTCGCCGCGCTGACCGGCCGCGACGAGCACGCGATCCGCGAAACGCTCGAGGGACTCGTCCGACGCGAGTTCCTCGCGGTCCAGACGGACGAGCGTTCGCCCGAGCGGGGACAGTTCGGGTTCCTGCAGTCCCTGATGCAACGGGTCGCGTACGAGACGCTCTCCCGACGTGACCGCAAGGCGAAGCACCTCGCGATCGCGCGGCTGCTCGAGGACTCGTGGGCCGGCGACGACGACGAGATCGTCGAGGTGATCGCGTCGCATTACCTCGAGGCGTACCGAGCGGATCCCGACGCGGAAGACGCGCAGGCCCTTCGAGCGAACGCGCGCGTGGCACTCGCGCGAGCGGGGGATCGTGCGCGCGCCCTCGCGGCAGCCCGTCAGGCTCGCGGCTACTACCAACGTGCAGCAGAGCTCGCGGACGAGCGGGCCGAAGAGGCCGGGTTGCTCGAGCAGATCGGGATGACGCACCGCGACGACGGTGATCCCGCGGATGCCCTCACCGCGTTCGAGCGTTCGCACGCGTTGTTCTCCGAAGAGGGACTGCTTCACGACGCCGCGCGGCTCTCGGCACGGATGGGCGAGGCGCTCTGGCTCTTGGGCAGGCCGGACGAGGGAGCCGCGCGGATGGAGCAAGCCCTCGGTTCGCTCGGCGAAGACGAGCAGGATCGCGATCTCGCGACGCTCGCGGCGCAGATGGGCCGGATCCTCTTCTTCCTCGGTCGGCTCGATGACGCGTGGAACCGGTTGGAGGTGGCGCTCCGCACGGCGGAGGCGATGTGGTTCCCGGATGTGCTCTCCGAGGCGCTCAACACGAAGGCGCTCGTGCTCAGTTCGCGGGACCGGCCCGAAGAATCGCTGGCGCTGCTGACGCGCAGCCTGGAGCTCGCGCGCGAAGGTGACGTCCCGAACTCCGCGCTTCGAGCGTACACCAACCTCTCGAACCACATGATGGAGCTCGAACGCTGGGACGACGCTGCCGCGTACCAGGAGGAAGGCGGGAAGCTCGCCGAACGGGTTGGCTTTCGATCGTCATGGTGGTTCCTGCAGCAGCACGTCGGCTTCCGCCTTCTGGCGCGCGGGCGATGGGATGAGATGCTCGCGATGATCGAAGAACTCCCGACTCCCGAAGACGACCCCGCGGTCTTATCCGGCCGTGACGGACTGGCGTGGGCCGCCATGCAGATCTCGACGCGCCGAGGCCGGCTCGAGGACGCGGACCGATACGCGGCGATGTGGTCGCGTTCGGAAACGGACGTCCAGATCCTGGCCGCAACCGCGTCCGGCGACGCGGAGCGTCTGCTCGCCCGCCATCAGGTGGATGAAGCGCTGGAGCGGAGCCGGTTCGCCTTCGACTCGCGAAACGCGTTGAGCCTGCGACACGCTGCGGTGAAGGACGGGTTCCGCGTGGGCTGCGAAGCCGCGCTGGAGCTCGGCGATGCGGAAACCCTGGCCGAGCTGCTCGCCGTGGTCGAGGCGATCTCGCCAGGCTTGCTGGCGCCATCCACGCGAGCGACCCGGGACCGGATGCGTGGGCATGTGGATGCCAACGATGGCCGGACCGAGGACGCCGATCGACGCTTCCGCTCCGCCGCCCAGATCTACGGTGAGCTCACGATGCCGTTCGAGCGCGCCGTCGTGTTGCTGGAGCGGGTGGAACGGCTCGGCGTCGCATCGCCGGGCGCCGAGGACGATCTGCGGGAGGCGTCGCAAACCTTCGAGGATCTCGGCGCGGCTCCCTGGCAGGAGCGGGCACGCACGGTCGCGTCCGGCTGACGCGGCTCAGCGCATCCGGATGTGATCCATCGCCTCCTGGCGGGTCCGGGCGTCAGTGCGGAAGAGCCCGCGCACGGCGGAGGTCACGGTGAGCGACCCCGGCTTCTTGACGCCTCGCATCGTCATGCAGAGGTGCTCCGCCTCGATCACGACGAAGACCCCCCGCGGCGACAGCGCCCGTTCGATCGCCTCCGCGATCTCGGTCGTCAGCCGTTCCTGCACCTGCGGCTTCTTCGCCAAGACGTCGACGACGCGTGCGACCTTCGACAACCCTGTGATCTGCTGGGACTTGTTCGGGATGTACGCGACGTGCGCCTTGCCGACGAAGGGGAGGAGGTGGTGCTCGCAGACCGAGTACAGCGGGATGTCCCGGACCATGATCATCTCGTCGAAGTCGGCGCCCTCGACGACGGTCACCACCTGGGCCGCATCCACGTCGATCCCCGCGAAGATCTCTTCGTACATCCGGGCGACCCGCGAGGGCGTCTCGCGCAGTCCCGCGCGCTCAGGATCCTCCCCGATGCCGTCGAGGAGCAGCCGGACGCCCTGTTCGATCTTCGCGTGATCGAAGCGCTCGCTCGTCATGCCCGGATGCTACAAGCCCTCCGCCCCACGGCATCAAGGGGGGGTCGCCGTCGGCGTACACGGCGCGTTAGCAGGGGTGTCCGGTCGACACGGCGGAGGCGGACGGAACGCCAGCAGCAGAGCGGCGAGGACGATCACGATCACGACTCCGACGACGACCTTCGCGAGGAAGACCAGGAGGCGGAACTCGTCGTGCGTGTCCTCGTGTCGCGGTTCGGATGCGACTGCCGACGCGTACCTCCTCACCGGCGGCCGGGCCGCGGGCCCACGCACGGCGGTGTTGCCGGTCGGGCCGGGGGCGACG
>JALYLP010000492.1 GCA_030774195.1 Actinomycetota bacterium
TCGGACCTCGGTCCGATCGGCGAACTCCTCCTCGACCTCCACCAGTGGATGGCCGTCTTCGACGCTCGCTCGGTGATCGAGCTCGACTACGGCGAGCTCTGCGACTTCATGACGTGGGACGAGCTCGACGACGATCACAGCGCCGCGGATCTCCGCGAGGCGCTCGACGCGCTCGAACGCCACGAGTACGGTCAGTCCGCAGATGTCTACCAGGGCGTGTTGACGCGCTGGGCGGAGGTCCGCAGCCGGGAGATCATGAACTGATCGCGCTCAGCGCGAGAGGCGCTGCAGCAGCTCTTCCCACGCCGCCAGGTACGCATCCACGTCGTCATCCGTCGCGGGGACCGGCACGACAGGACCCGCCCCCACGATCGCTTCCCACACCCCGCGGTTCGCGAGCCAGACGCGGATCAGCCGGGCCAGGAGGTCATCGGCGCATGCTCGCGCCTCCGCCGCGTCTCGCACGGGTTCGGGGCGGAACGTGTATCCCGCCCGCGGGCCGAGGTGGTGGATGTGCCAGGGGAGCTCGGCAGCCCGAACGGTCGCGGCCATGCCGTCCGCCAACTTGGCGCCCAGTCTCGCGGTGCTCGCGTATGCGTCGTCCGTGAGGACCTCGAGCATCGTCGCGCGCGCCGCCGCCATGGATAACGCGTTCGCGAACAGCGTCCCGCCCGTCGCGATCATGTCGCCCCGCTCGCCGTCGGGGCCCTTCGCCTGCAGCAGGACGCGCCCGATCATCTCGGTCATGCCCCACGTCCCGAACGGCACCCCGGCGGCGATCGACTTGCCGGCCGTGACGAGGTCCGGTTCGAGACCCCAGGCGGCGGTCAACCCGCCCGGGCCGACCACCTGCGTGTGCGTCTCGTCGAGCGCGAGGAGCGTGCCGGTCGACCGGGTCAGCTTCCGGAGCTCGGCGTGGAACCCGTCCTCGGGCATGATCAGCCCGAAGTTGTTCGTGAGGGCGGGCTCGGTGAGGACCAACGCGATCTCACCGCCGGCGAGGGCGGCGGCCAGCTCGTTCGGGTCGTTGAACGGGACCACCACGGTGTGGGTCGTCGCACCCATCGGCAGACCGCGTTCCTCCGGACGGAGCGAGCCGTCGGGTGCGAGCTCGACGAGCGCCTCGTCGAAGTGCCCGTGGTACTTGCCGTCGAACAGCAGCACCTTGTCGCGCCCTGTGACGACGCGGGCGACCCGGATCGCCTCCGTGTTGGCCTGCGATGCGGACAGCGTGAACTGCCACATCGGCAGCCCGTACCGGCGACGGAGCTCCTCGGCGACGAGGATCGCGTCCTCCGTCGGCAGCAGGAACTGGTTGCCGTTCGCCATGCGCTCGGACACGGCTCGGACGACCGGTTCGGGAGCGTAGCCGCAGAACATCGACATGTCCGCGATGTTGAAGTCCGAGTAGGTGAAGCCGTCCACGTCGGTGAACCGCGCTCCGCGGCCCTCGGCGACCCACACCGGCGCATGGTGGTAGCTCCCTCGGTGCCAGGCCATCGGCACGCCGTTCGGCATCACCTTCCGCGCGCGCGCCCAGAGCTCCGCCGAGCGAGGACGTTCGGCGTGGAACCAGGCGTCCTCGGCGTCTTTCAGCTCGCGAACGAGCGCGTGATCGACGGCGGGCGCGCGGGACACGCGCGGAGTGTACGGAGGGGTGGCCAGGGGCAGGATCGAACTGCCGACACCGCGGTTTTCAGCCGCGTGCTCTACCAACTGAGCTACCTGGCCCGGGCCGGTGGACGACCCGGCAGCGATCGCCACCGAGGTCATCACCAGCGCGTTCGAGTCTAGCGAAGGGGAGACCGGCCTGGCCTCGGGAACGTCCACTCGGTCCGAGGGATGCTGCCGAGACGGCACGCTAGCATGCGCGTCGGCCCGACCCAAGGCCGAGCGATCACCTGTAACGATCACGGGAGGAGGCGAGATGCGAGACGCCCGCGGCGTGGTCGTGAGCGACCTCGGCGCGCCCGCACGCATCGAGCCGATCCATGTGGATGATCCAGGCCCTGGCGAGGTGCTGGTGCGGGTCGTCGCCAACGGTGTGTGCCACTCCGACCTCTGGGCGATCCAACATGGGAACTGGGGGTCGCCGTTCCCGATGCTCCTCGGTCACGAGGGCGCGGGCGTGGTCGAGATGGTCGGCGACGACATCACGCACGTCGCGGCCGGCGACCCGGTGCTGCTGGTGTGGGCGGTGCCCTGCGGCACGTGCGAGGCGTGCAGGCGCGGTCGACCGCGGCGCTGCGCCCACGGGTGGGATCAACCCCCAAGGCTGCACACTCAAGACGGAAGTCGCCTGATCGGCACGCTCTCGATCGGCTCGCTCGCCACGCACACCGTCGTCCATGCCGCGCAGGTCATCCCCATCCCCGAGGGTCTCGATCTTGCCCACGCGTGCCTGCTCGGATGCGGCGCGTCGACCGGGATCGGCGCCGCGGTCAACACCGCACCGGTTCGGCCTGGTGACTCTGTCGCCGTGATCGGCCTCGGTGGGATCGGCCTGTCGGCATTGCTCGGATCCAAGCTCGCGGGCGCCGAGCAGCTGATCGCCATCGATCGCATCGCGTCCAAGCTCGAAATCGCGCGATCCCTCGGCGCCACCGACGTGATCGACGCCGGCATCGACGACGCGGTC
>JALYLP010000493.1 GCA_030774195.1 Actinomycetota bacterium
TCCAAGAGGAGGGCCCACCGCACGGTTGCTACATGACCTCGAACGTCTCATAGACCGAGATCGAGGCACCGCCCTGTAGGACCGGGCAGCCCTTCGCGAGTCCCACCGCGGCGTCGAGCGAGTCCGCCCCCAGGATCGAGTAGCCGCTCGCCGCCGGCGCCGTATCGCTCACCGCGCCGTCGCTCGAGATGGTCTTGGTGACCTGGGTGAACGGGTTCCCGCCGTCGGCGATCGCCGAGCCGAGCTCGTGGAACCAGGAGTCCCATGCCTTCATCACGGCTGCCTGCTCGGCCTCCGTCTCGGGCATGCTGCCACCGCTGTAGAGCAGCAGGTACTTCGCCATGCTCCTTCTCCCTTCCCCGGGTCCGCGGTCCGGACCGTCAGCACAAGGACGAACGTCCCCGAGCCGTTCCGACACGGGAAGGGAAGAGCTTCTTCGGGGGACTCAGCGCCGGCGCGCGCCCGCCTCCAGCCACCACGGATCGAAGCCCCGGTCGTTCTCGTCGACCAGGGTCCCCGGCGCGACGAGCTCGTCGATCGCATCGAGGATCGAGGGCTCCAATCGGACGTCGGATCCGGACAGGAGGTCCGCGAGCTGCTCCGCCGTCCGCGGTCCGATGATCGCCGAGGTGACGCCCGGGTGCGCGAGCGTGAACGCGATCGCCATGTGGGTCATCGTGACGCCTGCGTCCGCCGCGAGCTTGGCGAGCTCCTCGACGAGGTCGAGCTTCCGCTGGATCTCGGGCCTCGACTCGTCGAACTGCCAGCCCATGCCCCGGCTAGCGACCCGCGCCGCTCTCGCCTCCGGCGAGCGGTCGAAGGCCTCGCGCCGGTACCGTCCGGTGAGCCACCCGCGGCAGAGCGGGCTCCACACCATCACGCCCATCCCCAGGCGCTGGGCCACGGGAAGAACGTCGAGCTCGATCTGCCGCACGAAGATCGAGTACGGCGGCTGTTCGGTCCGGAAGCGGGACAGCCCGTCGCGCTCGGCGACCCACGCGGCTTCCTCGAGTTGCCAGCCGGGGAACGTCGAGGAGCCGAAGTACCGGATCTTCCCCGCGCGCTGGAGATCGGTGAGCGCACCGAGGGTCTCGTCGATCGCCGTCTCCGGTTCCGGCCGGTGGATCTGGTACAGGTCGATGTGGTCGGTGCCGAGGCGCCGCAGCGAGTTCTCGACCTCACGCGTGATCCACAGACGCGAGTTGCCCTCCTCGTTCTGCCCGGGGCCCATCCGGCCGTGGACCTTCGTCGCCAGGACGACCTCGTCGCGGCGCTCCGCGAGCGCCTTGCCCACGATCTGCTCGGACTCGCCCGCCGAGTAGACGTCCGCCGTGTCGACGAAGGTGACGCCTGCGTCGAGTGCCTCGTGCACCATCCGGACGCACGCGTCGACATCGGTGTTCCCCCACGAGCCGAACATCATCGCGCCGAGGCAGTGCGTGCTGACGCGGACACCGGTGGTGCCGAGCGTTCGGTACTCCATGCTTCCTCCCGTCGGGTCGGACCGTTCAGCCGGAGAGCCGCTCGGCCAGGTACCGGAGGCCGAGCGGGTAGCGGTACTCGATCGCCATGTGGGTCGCGTCGAACAGTTCGAAGGAGACATCCGTCACGCCGATGCCTTCGAGGGCGCGACGGAACGCCTCGGCGCCCAGGTCGAGGAAATACTCGTCCTTCTTCCCGGCGTCGATGTAGATCGCGCGGAGCGAGCGCAGGTCCTCGGCATGACCCGGAACCATGCGGACGGGGTCCATCCGGAGCCATCGCTCCCAGATCTCGGGGATCAGCTCGCCCGTCGCGGGGTCGAACGGGAGCCGGACGGTGCCGTCGGGAGCGGCGGAGTAGCACGCCGCCATGCACCAATCGTTCAGCATGTGCCCGTCGCTCTCCTTCGAGAACGCGGGTCGGCTGCGGAAGTCCTTCCAGAAGTTCTCGAACGAACCGCCGTACTCGTCTCGGAGCGTCCGAACCGTCTCACGGAACTCCGGCAGGTAGCACATCTCGAACAGCGCGTCGCCGGCGTGCGTCGCCAACCCACCCCAGAGGTCGGGGCGGAGCATGGGAACGACCATCGCGCCGTAGCCGCCACTCGATTTCCCCTGGATCCCCCGGTGTGACCGGTCGGCGACGGTCCGGTACCGCTCGTCGACGAACGGAACGATCTCGTCACAGAGGTGCGTGAGGTAGTTGCCCGTTCCCGGCGAATCGAGGAACTGGCTTCCGCCGAACGAGGTCCAGCAGTCGACCCACACGACGATCACGGGCGGTGCCTCGCCGCGCGCGAAGAGGTCGTCCGTGAGCTCCGGGAAGTTCCGGCGGAACGGAGACCGGTTCCTCCACATGTCGAGCTGACCGGTGAGCCCCTGGATCACGTAGACCGACGCGAACCGGGCGTTCGGGTCGTCGTCGTACCCGCGAGGGACGTACACCCACAGAGGTCGTTCGCTCGGGTCCCCGAGCGGGTTGCCGCGGAGCGCTTCGCTCTGGATCGTGTGCTCCTCGAACCGCCCGTGAAGGTCGAACGACCAGGGTTCCACCGTCGCATCCTCCTCGCCGATCCACGCGGATCTTGGTCGTCCCTAGGCTACGCGCGAGAGCCGGAAGCGGTGAGCTGCCCGCCGGTCGGCCCCCGTCCCGTCACGGCGAACGCGCCGCACCGGGCGGCGACCTCGAGCGACGCGTCGGTGTCCAGACCGCTCGCGAGCCCGAACGTGAGGCCCGCCTGGAAGCTGTCGCCGGCCCCGTACAGGTCGACGATCGGTCCGGGCGGCGTCGCTGCCGCGTACCGGCCGCGCGCACCGTCCGCCGATCCCCATGAACCCCCGGCCGGTCCCTCGGTCCGGACGACGAGTCTCGGTGGGGGCGAAACGAGCCCCGGCTCGTAGCGCTCCGCCGGGTCGTTGGCGCTGCCGACGACGGCGTCGAGCTCGACACCGGCCTCGGCGAGCACGCCCTGCACGCGGGCGGTGGCGACCAGGACGCGCGCCCTGCGGGCTGCCCGTAACGCCCGAACGTCTCCAGCGGTGAAGAAGACGCCGTCTGCGCCGTCGAGCAGGTTCCACGGCAGGTCGTCGGCGCCGCGCGGTTCGAGCCGGTCGCCGAGCGTGACGATCGTGCGTTCCCCCGTGTCGTCGATCATCGTCAACGCCGTCCGGGTGGGACTCCGCCGCTGGGCGGAGTGGAGATCGACGTGGTTGGATCCGAGGTCCGCCCGCACGGCGCCGGCGATGGGGTCGTCCCCCAAAGCCGAGAGGAACAGGCACGCGCCGGCGAGCTTGGCGAGCTGGACCGCGGCGACCGCGCCACCGCCGCCGGCGCCCTCCCACGTCTCGGTAGCGTGCTCGATCCCGCCGGGCGGTGGGATCTGACGAACGCGCGCGAACCGGATCCACTCGATGTGGCCGACCACGGCCAACCGCATCGCGCGACCGTAGCAGCCGAACGCTCACGGGTCAGCTGAACGGGAAGCTCTGTATCGTGGAGGGCATGCCGGACAGTTTCGGGAAGCGCCAGCGTGAGGGCGGGAAAGCGAAGAAGGCCGCCGCTCGGGAGGAGCGACGCCTCGCGCGCGCCCAACGCGACGCCGACCGTGAGGCAGGATTGATCGAGGCCGGGACGCCGATCGAGGCGTCCGAGCCGGCCGCGCTCGGACTCGAGGGCGAGCCCGAGCCGCGCCCGAAGCCCGAGACGTCCGACCAGTCCTGATCCCGGATACGACGAAGGGGAGACCTCGCGGCCTCCCCTTCGCGCTGTTCGGTGGTCCCGTTATCCGGGACGGACGTCCGAGGCTTGCGGGCCCTTCTGGCCCTGCGTCACCTCGTAGGTCACCTTCTGCCCCTCGTCGAGGTTCCGGAAACCCTCACCCGCGATCGCGCTGAAGTGCACGAACACATCTGCGCTGCCGTCGTCGGGCGTGATGAAGCCGAAGCCCTTCTCGGAGCTGAACCACTTGACGGTGCCTGTTGCCATGTGCGATCCCTCCTTCCTTCGCCGTCGGGGCCTTGCTGCTTACCCGTCAGGCTCCGGCTGGCGCCGGGAGGGAACCGCTCTTGGCGAACCATGATCAATTGCCCTCGCCGCATAGCCTACAGGCCAGCCCCCCCCTGTCGCTTGCACCTTGTCGCGTGCCCCGGTCGCTTGCCCCGGCCCGCCGGCTCGGTCATCATCGGAGGCGGATGGGTGGCATCTTCGGCAGCAGCGGCAAGACGGCGAACCCGGCGGGCACCGTGGGCTCGCTGGTCGGAGCGATCGGGGCCGGATTCAGCGTCGTCTTGTGGATCTACCACTTCAACCCGGACAGCACGCTGTTGGGCAAGTACTCCCAACAGCTCGCGGGGGGCGGTCAGATGGCCGACCAGCTCGGGTTGCTCGCCATGGTCTTCGGGGGGATCGCGGTCGTGCTCGGGATCGTCGGCGGCTTGGGGGGCCGAGGTGGCAGCACGACGGTCGCGTCGATCCTGCTCGGGATCGCGGCGCTGTCCTATCCGGTCCTGAACGCACTCAACCTCGTCAAGCAGTACGTGCCGAACCCGATCGGCGGGAGCTGAGCCTCAGAACGAGGACGGATCCGGGACCGTGCCTTTGGGCCACGGGTAATCCACCGGGAACTGATCGAACCGTCCGAAGGTCTTGACCCGAACGCCCGTGACCGACGGAGGGCGCGGCGGCCTCGTGAAGTCGAAGACGTGCTCGAAGTTGTGCGTGTTCGCGATCCGGTCCGTGAGGTACGGGAGGCCCCAGTTGTCGGCGATGAATCGCAGCGGCGTGGAGAACTCCCCGGTGACGTCGTCGATCGTACCGCGAACGGTGTACGGGCTGATCGTGAGCAGCGGAACGCGGAAGCCGAGACCGACCGGATCGACCACGACCGGCCGGACGTGGTCGTAGAACCCGCCCCATTCGTCCCAGGTGAGGAAGATCGCGGTGTGCTCCCAGGCGTCGCTCTTCATGATCGCTTCGATCAGGTCGCTGGTCCAGTTGTGCGTGAAGGCTGAGCTCCCCGGCGGATGATCGGAGAGCTCGAACCGCGGGGTGACCCAGGTGACGGCGGGCAACTTCCCGGCCCGCGCATCGTCGATCACCGACGCGACATCGCGGGTGTGCTCGTGCCAAAGGTCGGTGTGGAAGACCTGACCGACCCCGTTGTAAGCGTTCCAGAAGTAGCCCGGCGTGCCCGGCGCCGCCGAGTAGAAGGCCCAGTCCACACCGACGTGGGTGAGCTGCTCGCCGACGGTCCGGAAATCGAAGCAGCTGTCGTGTTTCGCGAGCTGGCCGTGTTCGTCGAGCGTGAACACGAAGACGTCGTCTCCGACGGCGTCGCATCCCCAGCTCTTGAACTGCTTGCCGCCGTCCATGGCGCTCGTCTTGATGTTCTCCGGATTGTCGATCGCGCCCCCCGAGGTGCCCGCGATGTAGAAGAAGTGGTTCGGATACGAGGGGCCGTTCGCGGACGAGAAGAAGTGGTCGGAGACCGCGTACTCCCGCGCCCAGTGCCAGTAGTTGGGCACCTCGCTCCCCTCGAACTGGGTATAGGCCCACGGATCGCCGAAGGCCCCCGTGCCGAACCCGTCCTGCTTGCCGCCGTTCCAGCAGTTGAGCGCCGCGGCCCGGTCGTGAGGCAGATCGCCGGGCAGCCAGTCGGGGCACCGCTTGAGCGGAACCTCGGCTCCGTCCGACACGCCGATCGTCGTCCCCTCGACCCCGGGGAACCTCCCGAAGAGGTTGTCGAAGCTCCGGTTCTCGAGCATGACGTACACGACGCGCTTGATCGGCCATCTCGTCGGGGTCGCGGCGGTGGGGTCCGAGACGTGCGGGACGATCTTCCCGCCCGTACAGGCGAACAACGCGCCGCCTGCCACCGCCATCGCCGATCGCTCGAGGAAGCGGCGACGGGAGACCGGCAGCGGGTGGTGGGCACGCCGTTCGTCGTCCATCGGGCCGGTATCCTCCCAGAGCCTCGACCCCATCCGGAGTCCCGCCCGTGACAAGGATCATCGTTTTCCTGTGCTGCCTGACGTTCCTCGCGCTCGTGGCGCCGGCGTGCGTGCGGGGCGGCGACGGCACGCCGACCGCGACGATCCCCAGCCCGGTTCCCGCGAGCACGAAGACGGTCTCATCGGTGCCGCCGACGCCGCCCGCGCTCCCCACCACGCCTCCACCGACGATCGGCTCATCGAGTGCGACCTGTGAAGGGGGCTGGTCGACGCCGACGAACGGCTCGACCCTGTGGGACACGCCGCTCGCTGTCATCCGGAAGGCGACGGGCGTCGCCGGGCCGCTCGAGGTGGTGGACATGCGAACCTTCGTCGGGCCTGAGTCACCACCGACCGACAAGAACTACCTCTTGGACATCCGTCGCTGGTACGTGAAGCTCTACGCGAAGAACGACCTCTCCTTCCAGGGGCGTTTCCTGGTCGAGGAGCGGCGGTTCGGACGCGGGCTGGCCGCGGTGGCCCCGTACGACACGAACGGATTCGCTTCACCGGATTGGGTCGGGTTCCAGTTCGACGCCGGGCATGCGAAGGCGTATTCGTACAAGGGACTTCCGGGGACGTGGACGGGGATCGCGTACGACTTCGCGAGGGGCGGCCGTGGATTGACGTTCCCCGGCCTGCCTGCTGCGAGCGCCGGCTGTCTCGACGGGTCCTGACCGTTCGGCTCGCGATGCCCGGCGCGCGACCGCGGAAGGCGAACGCTATCGTTCCGTCCCACCACGAGAAGGGGGCCCGATGAGAACGCTGTTCCGAGGCGGCCGCGTGTTCGACGGGAGCGGTGCGCCGCTCTCCGATGGGGACCTCGTGATCGAAGACGGACGGATCGTCGCGGTCGGGTCGGGGCTCGACGGCGATGAGGCGATCGAGTGCGAGGGCAAATCGCTGCTCCCCGGCTTGTTCGACTGCCACATCCATCTGATGGGCCGGTACGAGGACGACGAGCTCACGCTCACCCATCGGCCGTTCTCCTACGCGTTCTACCTGGCGCCCGCGAACCTCCGGACGACCCTCGCGCTCGGGATCACCACCGTGCGCGACGCCGGCGGTGCCGACCTCGGGTTGAAGCGAGCGGTCGAGGACGGGGTGATCCCGGGGCCTCGGATGCAGATCGCGGTCACGATGCTCAGCCAGACGGGCGGGCACAACGATCCCTGGCTCCCGAGCGGAGCGACCGCGGTCGACTGGGGCGTCGGGTACCCGGGGTTCCCGATGGGTCGATGCGACGGGATCGACGGCGTTCGGACCAAGGCGCGCGAGGTGATCCGTGCCGGTGCGGACGTGATCAAGATCGCTTCCAGCGGCGGGTTCTTCTCGCCCACCGACGATCCGATGCATCCCCACTTCGCCCAGGACGAGCTCGACCAGATCGTGCGAACCGCGGCCGACCTCGAGCGCCCGGTGATGGCACACGCGCACTCGCCGGAGTCCATCAAGCGCGCGGTGCGGGCCGGCGTCCGGTCGATCGAGCACGGGACCTACCTCGATCAGGAGTCGGCCGAGATGATGGTCGAGCGCGGCACGTGGCTCGTCCCGACGCTCACCGCGGGGGACACCACGGAGGAGCTGGCGAAGGACCCGAAGCTCGCGCCGGAGATCCGCGCGAAGTTCGAGGGGCTCGGGAGGCCCGAGTTCGATGCGATGCGACTGGCGGCCGAGGCCGGCATCAAGGTGGCGATGGGAACCGACTGCCCGGTCGCTCCGCACGGCTGGAACCTCAACGAGCTCACGCACATGGCGGCGAACGGGTTCACACCGGCGGAAGCGCTGGTCGCGGCCACCTCGAGCGCCGCGGAGCTGATGGGCCTGCAGGACCGGCTCGGGTCGCTCGCTCCCGGCAAGATCGCGGACGTGGTCGTCGTGGATGGAGACCCGTTCGAGTTCGAGAAGCTGAAAGACCGGATCGAGCAGGTGTGGAAGGACGGCGTGCGCGTCGTCTGAGCCGGCCGCGTAGCGACGCCGACCCTCCCGTCGCGCTAGCCTCCGCCTCCGTGAGCACGACGCAGCGAGACGTGATCGTGGTGGGGGGCGGGCACAACGGTCTGGCGTGCGCCGCGTACCTCGCCAAGGCCGGACGCGATGTCCTCGTCCTCGAACGTCGAGACGTCCTCGGCGGTGCGGCCGTCACCGAACCGATGTGGGACGGCTACCGCATCTCCTCCGCAGCGTACGTCGTGTCGTTGCTGCCGGAGCGGATCGTCGCCGAGCTGGATCTGAAGGCCTTCGGTTACCGGGTCTCGATCGTCTCCCCCGATTACTTCGTTCCGTTCCCCGACGGTGCCTCCCTCACGTTCTGGGGTGACCTGCGCCGCGACGTGGAGAACATCGCCCGCCTCAACAAGCACGACGCCGAGGCCTACGTGGCGTTCGATCGGTACTTCGCCCACGTCGGAGGCCTGCTGCGACGGTTGTTGTTCGTCGTCCCGCCGAACATGCGGATGACCGACGTCCTGAGCTGGGTGCGAACGAGCGCGAGGCTCCGAGGGTGGACCGGTCGGGACATCCACGAGCTGGTCCGGTTGTTCACGATGAGTGCCGCCGATCTCCTCGACGAGTGGTTCGAGGATCCCCGGGTCAAGGGAGCGCTGGCGACGCAGGCCGTGGTCGGTGCCTGGGCCGGACCGATGACGCCGGGATCCGCGTACGTGCTGATGCACCACTGGATCGGTCAGGTCGAAGGTCACCTCGGCGCCTGGGGGTGGGTGGACGGCGGCATGGGCGGCGTCTCCGAGGCGATCGCGGGGGCGGCCCGTGCGGCGGGTGCGGAGATCCGTACCGCCGCGCGCGTCGCCCGCATCATGGTGAACCCAGCGGGCCGTGCGGTCGGGGTGGAGCTAGAG
>JALYLP010000494.1 GCA_030774195.1 Actinomycetota bacterium
GCCCGATGACCCGGGTCACCCGCGCGCAGGCGCGTCGTCGGCGGACGTTCACCGCGCTGATGAGCGTCTCCGCGCTGGCGCTCATCGTGATCCTCTGGCCCAAGGGCTCGAGCGATCAGGTCGCCGCGCCCTCCCAGACGGCACCGGCTGCCTCGACCACCGGTTCACCCGCTGTCTCGCCGGCGGGATCGAGCCAACCGGTCCCAGCGTGGCTCGCTTGGATGTCCGGCGGGTTCCCGACCGCGCTCCGAGACCGGATCCGGGGTACTGACGGGCTCACGCAGACCGTCGTGGTCGCTGGCGACACCCGCTGGATGACCGCTTCCCACGACGAGAGCGGCGATGTCGTCGACCAGCCGACGCCTCCCTACGAGATCCCGCTCGACGCCTTCGCCGTCGACCCGACCGAGTACGCGCCGTTCCTCCCGGATGACCAGCGCGATGCGATCGTGACGGCTCTCGACAAGGGCGAAGCGGTGCTCGGCCAGAGCTCATCCGAGCTCCGTCGGCTCGGTCCCGGCGGTTCGATCTCCTTCGGCAACGTCACCGTCCAGGTCGGCGCCGTCGCTCCGGATGACGTCGTCGGCTGGTCGGAGATGCTCGTGAACCGCGACGTCGGGCGCCGTCTGGGGATCAAGGACGAACGCTACTTGCTCGCGTTCGCCGACCCGGGGATGACGCTCCCTCGCTTCACGAACGACGTTCGATCGCTCCTCCCACCCGACAGCTACCTTCGCACGGTGCCACCCGGCGGCACGCGTTTCGTACGGGTCGCGTCCGGCGTGAACCCGCCGGTCATGATGAAGAAGGTGTTCGGCGAGTTCGACGCGTACCCACGGAGCGATGACCCCGCGTACCTGAACATGGATCCCGCCTGGTACGACGCGCATATCCAGACGCGAACCGTCCCACTCCTGGGCGCGGTTACCTGCAACGAGCAACTGTTCCCCGCATTGATCGGTGCCCTCACCGGCGTCGAGGAGGCGGGGCTGGGGGGAGCGATCCACGTCTATTCCGGCTGCTATGCGGCGCGGACGGTCGCGCGATCGACGACCGCTCCTCCCTCGAACCACGCGTACGGAGCCGCGATCGACATCAACGCGCCCGAGAACCCGTACGGCTCGACGCCCACGATGGACCGGCGGGTCGTGAAGATCTTCGAGCACTGGGGGTTCGACTGGGGCGGGGACTTCCTGATCCCGGACGGGATGCATTTCGAGTACCGGACGCCGCCGAACGCGTGACGGCGCCTCGCGATAGGCTCGTGGGGATGCCCGTCGTCATCCTGCGCGCACCGCTGAAAGACCTCGCGGGAGGCAACCGCGAGCTCCGGCTCGAGGGCGCCGACGTCCGTGCGGTGATCCGCTCGCTCGAGTCGTCGTGGCCCAAGACTGCCGGCTGGGTCCTCGACGACCAAGGCCGGGTTCGCCAGCACGTCAACGTCTTCCTCAACGGGGGGCGCGTGCGGGAGGACGCGAAGGTCGGTCCGGACGACACGATCCACGTCCTCGCATCCATCTCAGGGGGGTCATGAGCCATGCGTGAGCTGTTGGTGGGAACGAAGAAGGGACTGTTCGTCCTCAGAGGTGAGGGACCGGACGCGTTCACCGTCGCGACGCGCGCGTTCGAGGGCGACGTCGTCGAGTTCGCCATCCGCGACCCCCGAACCGGTCGCTACTTCGCGAGCGTGACGAGCGGCTTCTTCGGACCCCGCGTCATGTGGACCAACGACCCGCTGAGCGAGTGGCAGGCTGCGAAGGGTCCCGCGTTCCCCGACGGTACCGACACCTCGGTCGATCGCATCTGGGTCATCACGCCGGGGGAAGCCGACGGGGTCATGTACGCGGGCGTCGCTCCGGCCGCGATGTTCATGAGTACGGACGGAGGAGAGTCCTGGAGCCTGACCGAACCGCTGTGGAAGGAGCGGATCGCCGGCGACTGGCAGCCGGGGTTCGGCGGGCTCGCGCTGCATTCGATCTGTCCATGGCCGGGCAAGCCGGAGCGTCTGGCAGTGGGGGTCTCCGCGGCCGGCGTGTGGCTCACGGAAGACGGCGGCGCCTCGTGGTCGACGGGCTTCACCGGGCTCGTTCCGAGGTACCTGCCGGAGGAAGCCCGCGCGGGAACGAACACCCTCTGCGTACACAACATGCACCGAGCGCCGATGGCGCCCGAACGACTCTTCATGCAGTTCCACGGGAGCGTGTACCGCAGCGATGATGCCGGCTCGTCCTGGAACGACATCGCAGAGGGCCTGCCGAGCGGGTTCGGGTTCCCACTCGCGATCGACCCGGCGGATCCCGACAGCGCCTTCGTGATCCCGCTCACGGCCGACGCGGACCGCGTGACCCCCGAAGGGAAGGTCCGCGTCTTCGAGACGCGCGACGCGGGTGGATCGTGGACGGCGCGCGGCGACGGCCTGCCGGGAAACGATGCATGGCTCACGGTCCTCCGCCAAGCGCTCGGCCGCGACGGTGAGGGATCGGAGCTCGGCCTCTGGTTCGGGGCCACCAGCGGCGAGGTGTTCGGAAGCGCCGACGCCGGGAGGACCTGGGCGACGGTGGCCTCTCGTCTCGCACCGGTGACGAGCGTCCGCGCCTCATAGCCGCCGGCCTCGAGCGCGAGCGCTGTTCCGTGTCAGACCCCCTCGGTACGGTGCTCCCATGGGTGACGTGGTCTCGTTGAGCGACTATCGCGCCGGCCGGGAACCGGGCGCCGGGGCCCTCAGGCGCTTGGATCGGGCCGTCCAACGGCTGGACCCGCTCGTGCGTGCTCGGCTCGACCGCTTGAGCCCCACGATCCAACGCGAGCTGGTTGCCATCGCTCGCGCGGTCTCCGCCGGACGGCCCGCCCGCGCGGCTGAGCGTGCCGAACGGCTGGCAGGCATCCTCGAACACCCCGCCGCGTCGGGCTGAGGGGTCCCGGTCCTCGCAGGGGTGCGGCTTACACTCGGCCACGACCCATGACGTTCGACGATCTGACCCGCACGGCGCTCATCCGTGGGGCGACCGCGTTCGCGGTGGTCCTCGTCGTCGGATCGACCGCGGTCTACACAACGGCACGCCTGCGGGGAGGTTCGGACGGTGAGGCTTCACCGACCCCGGTGAGCCCGACCCCGGTGCAACAACCTGCGACCGGGACGCCTGAGGCCTGGCTGGCGTGGGTACCCGGAGGCCTCCCGGACGGCTTCGGCGCGAGCATCACGGCCATCCCCGCGATCGCCAACACCACCACGGCCACCGCAGACATCGCGTGGCTCACGGGATCGTCCGACGCGCGGGGGCGACCGGTCGATCAACCCGTGGATCCGTACATGATCCCGATCGACACGACCGGGGTCGAGCCCGGGTTCGCATCGTTCCTCCCGCAGCCCGAGCGACGACTCATCGCGGGGCTCAACCCACGCCAGGGGATCCTCTCGGAGTCAGCTGCGAAGCTCCGACACCTCGCGGTGGGAAGCACGCTGACGTTCTCGACCGGGGTCGACGTCACGATCGTCGGGACGTTGCCGGACGTGCTGATGGGGAGCTACGAGCTCCTCGTCGACCGTGCGACCGGCGATCGGATCGGGGTCACCCATGAGCGCTACGTCCTGTTCCAGGTCCGAACGTATGCGCACACCACGGCCGAACAGCTGGCTCAGCGGTTCGTCCCCTACCTGCCGATCGACGTCCCCTACCCGGTGGTCGAGGTGCGTGAGCTCGGCGAGACGAAGTACCTGCGCGCGAACGACCGGGAGGCCCCACCGATCGTGCTCAAGGAGCGGTTCGGCGAGTTCGACGCGCACCCGGATCCGACGAAAGCCGGCGCGATCACGATCGACCCCGCCTGGGTGCAGACACACATCGTCTCGGAGAACCTTCCGGTCCTGCACACGGTCACATGCGATACCAAGGTGCTCGACCTCCTCCGGCGGGCGATGAACCAGCTCCAGTCCGCGGGCCACGCGAGCGATGTCTCGAGCGCCGGGACCTGTTACGACCCGGTCGCCGATCCCACGGATCCAGACGGACCCCTCACCGCCAAGGCGTTCGGTGCTGAGATCGAGCTCAATCGCGGCACGAACGTACCCGGCACTCCCCCGGAGCAGCCGAAGGCACTGATCGCAGCGATGGCTCGGTGGGGATTCGGCTGGGCGGGACGCGATGCGTACCCGCAGGGAGCTTTGTTCCGCTTCAGGGCGCTGTCCGTGGCGCGAGACTGAGCGCCGCACGGCATCGTCCGAGGAAGGTTCCGTTGCAATGGCGAGGGGAGCAGGTATCAGGCGCTTGTCCGCACGTGCCCTGGGAGCCGGGACCACGTCCCGGGTCCTGGGGCATGCCTCCGCGGCATGACTCGCGCGTGGGTTCTGCTCCCCTCGCGGGTGCCTCTCGGCATCCACAGGAACCGTACACCCGCCGGCGTCGACGCTGCAACGTGAGATCGCTGGGCGCTGGATCCCTCGTTGGCGCCGCGGGCCAGCGTCAATCGGAGACGCGACGATCACGAGATCGCAGCGCGACCCAGCCGAGCACCGCGGCGACCGCAACCACACCCACGGCCCCCGCGACGTAGCTCGTGCGCGCCGACGGGACAGCCGAGGCGATCCGGCTCCGCAACCGCACGGGACTGCGGAAATCGCGCGTTTCCCAGCCGCGTTCCTCGGCCTCGCGTCGCAGCACTTTGTCCGGGTTCACCGCGACGGGGTGACCAACCGCGTCGAGCATCGGGAGGTCGGTGATGGAATCCGAGTACGCGTAGGAACCGGCGAGGTCGAGGCCGTCGCGAACCGCGAGTTCGCGGATCGCGACGGCCTTCTCCTCGCCGTAGGCGTAGAACTCGAGCACGCCGGTGTACCGGCCGTCGTCGCCGACCGCCGCGCGCGTCGCGATCACACCCGCCGCGCCGAAGTGTCGCGCCAGCGGCCGAACGATCTCCTCGGGTGATGACGACACGATATAGATCTGCCGGCCTTCGCTGTGGTGCAGGGCGATGAGATCGAGGGCCTCCTGATACACGTATGGATCGATCACGGCCAAGATCACTTCCTCGACCAGCCGTTCGAGCTGTGAACGGTCCCAGCCCTTCGTGAGCTGCAGCATGCCCTCTTTCAGCCGTTCCATCTTCTGCTCGTCGGCGCCGACCAAGAGGTAGACGAGCTGCGCGTAGGCGCCACGCAGCAGCTGCCCACGCGACACCATGCCCGCGCGGTACAGGGGCCGTGATAACGCGAGCGAGGACGACCGCGACACGATCGTCTTGTCCAGGTCGAAGAAGGCAGCTTCCATGGCCCTGCCATCCTAGGCGCGTACGGAGCGGACACCGTGCACGTTGCCACCTCTTCGTGATATGCAGGAGACGCGCGGGGCGAGGACCCCCCGTCCGCAGAGAGGGGATATCATGCGGAAACTCCTCGCCGCCTTCGCGGCGGCAACCGTTGCGGTGGTGTTGGCGATGCCGAGCATCGCCCACGCGGCCGGCCCGTCGGTGGACCCGAACGACGACAAGGTCACCGGCGGGATCACGTACGTTCGCCATGACGGCGGAACGGACGCGACGATCCAGGCGTGCAACGATAAGGACCTGGCGGCGTTCGGCGCGTTCACGCAGAACAACGAGCCGTTCTCGGTCGTAGCCCCGTCCAACCCGAACCTCGTGGTCACGGGGTGGAACGACTACTGCTCCGACTGGATGGGTCTGGGGTTCTCGACCGACGGCGGTGAGACCTGGACGGACTCGCTCGTCCCCGGGTACCCGGCTGACACCTCGACCGAGGGGATGACGTCCCCGGAGTTCGGACGAACGAACAACGCGAGCGACCCCGTGGCGGCGTTCAACGGCGACGGCTCGATGTTCTACTTCGGCTTCCTCGCGTACAACGGCTTCGCCGGCCCGAAGACCAACTCTGACGCCGCGGTCGCCCGGTACGCCGTCCGCGACCCGAGCGATCCCGCGTACCAGAACTACCCACTCGATTACCTCGGCACCACACAGATCGGGAAGGGTCCCGCCGCGGCGAACTTCAACGGGATCTTCAACGACAAGGACATGATCGAGGTCGATCAGACCGGCGGGTCGCACGACGGGAACATCTACTCCTGCTGGACGAAGTTCCCAGCGTTCGGAACGCCGACGATCCGCTTCCGGGCCTCGTCCGATGGCGGGCAAACCTACGCCCCTCCGGTCAACCTGACCGAAGGGGGGGCCGGCCAAGGGTGCGATATCACCGTTGAGGCCGACGGCGACGTCTACGTGATCTGGCGAGACTTCGAGCTGAGCTCGTCGCACAAGAACTTCGGCGTCTCGTTCGCCCGGTCGACCGACGGCGGGCTCTCGTTCTCTCCCGACCGCAAGATCAGGGACCTGGTCGCTTACAACCCCTTCGATGGGGCTCGCGACTGCGGCGACGGGGTCGACCTCTGCCCGAGCGGGTTCGTGTTCCATCGGGT
Source organism: Actinomycetota bacterium (assembly GCA_030774195.1). Classification (GTDB taxonomy): domain Bacteria; phylum Actinomycetota; class UBA4738; order UBA4738; family HRBIN12; genus AC-51. The sequence continues at coordinate 6,426 of JALYLP010000494.1, forward strand.
TCCGCTGGAGCCGAGGATCACGTCGGACCCCACGGGTGAGCTCCCCGGTGTGTTCGCGATCTACAACGCGGTCGATCCCTCCACGATGGTTCCCACGACCACCACGTATACGTCGGCCGGCTTCGGCACCGGGATGGTGGGACGGTCGTTCGTGTACGTCGCGCGTTCGCTCAACGACGGGCAGACCTGGACGCCGGTCAAGGTGGATGGCGTCACCGCGGACGGGCACCAGTACTTCCCGGACGGGGACGCCCTCGCCGGCCGTTTGGCCGTGGTGTGGCAGGACAGCCGCGAGGACCCCTGCTACAGCGCGCAGCTGCCGGTCGACAACACCGCCTCCGCGACCAAGTGCGACGACCACGCCTTGAACACGTACGCGGCCGTGTCGACCGACGGGGTCACCTTCGGTAGCTCGGCGGTCGCCTCGAGCGTCGGACAGATGCCGCAATACGAGATGTTCGACGCGGCGAGCGTGCCGTTCCTCGGCGACTACAACTGGATCGACCTTATCGAGCTCGGCGACGGCTCGCTCTTCGGGTACCTGTCGTGGACCGACAACCGCGACGTGGTGCCGGGGAACGACCCCCGCGAAGCCACGCAGGACGGTTTCGACGTCACCGGTTGGTTCACCGATGCGAACGGCAACCTCGCGCGGAACTTCAACGCGGGAGGTTACGACCAGAACATCTACGGGAACTCCGTCACGATCCCGTGACCGGGCGCGCGTGGGGCCGGGCG
>JALYLP010000495.1 GCA_030774195.1 Actinomycetota bacterium
GGCGGAGCCGGCGCGGCGGATCCCACCGGCTCGTCGGCGCCGGGCACGTAGTCGGGCGGGACGTCCAGGTCGGCGTCGACGGAGCCGCCGAGGATGGGGGGCGGGTTCCCACCGCGGAGCACCGCGATCTGGCGGCGCTCCGCTGCCACCCTCACCACGTAGAGGATCGTGAACAGGCAGCCGATCCCGAGCAGCGATGAGGCCGTGATCATCGCCGTGACGTGGATCTGCCGCCAGTACGAGTTGAGCGCGGGCAGCAGATCCGTCGGCCCGACGTAGAAGAAGGACACGGCCATCGCCATCGTGAAGATCGCGAACGCATAGATGAAGCCGCCGAGTGTCGCGACGTGATACCGCCACTCCACGATCACGAGGTACGCCAGCACGATCAGGAACGTGAGCAGTGCCGAGTACTCGTACATGTTGCCCCACGGGGTACGGCCGGCCGCGATCCCCCGTCCGACGATCGACAACCCGTTCGCCGCGAGCCCGGCGGTTCCCACCACGAGCGCCGCCGTGTGGAACGAGGTCCTGCGGAACGCCAGGTATGCGAACGACAGCACCATCGCCGCGATGTACGCGAAAAGGGCCGCGTTGAAGGCATCGCTCGAGACTCGCGCCCAGTCGGCCGTGCTCACCGCGCCCCGACCTCCTCGCGCCGTTCGGCGGGGATCCTCGCGATCGCAGTGTCCAGGTCCTCGACGAGCTTGGGGAAGGCCTCTTCGAACCGATCCTTCCGCTGCAACGCGAACCCCCCGATCCGTACGACCGACCCGGCGTCCATGGATTCTGCACGGACCCAGAGCTTGCGTCGCGACGAGTACATCGCAGCGACCAGGCCCGCGAGGATGAGGATAGCGGCGACGAGGACCCAGGGGACGGTCGTGTCCCGCGAGATCTGCAGCCGCGAATACTGCCGGAGCTCCGGGAACGACATCGTGAGCCCCGAGCCGGCGCCGGCCGGGCAGACGGTCCCGGCGAGCTGTCGTGGAAGGCCCGAGGACGAGGCCCCGGAGGTCACGCATCCGCGAGCGAGGTCGACGGTCCATCCTTGGCCGATGCCGCCCGTCGTCACCTGCCGCATGAGCCGCGTGTCCAAGCCGTTCAGCGACGGATCGAGGAGCTTGCCCTTCCACAGCGAATAGCGCATGAACGGGTCTTTCGCCTGCGTCATCGGCTGCGGGACCCCGGCGATCAGCCCCGCGAAGTACGCCACGCTGTCGGGATAGAGCTCGAGCTTGATCGCCACCTGGGGCCGGAGCGTCGGCAGCTTCACGAACCCGACCCACGGGACGGTGAGCGGGTTGTCGCCGGGCTGGGCGTTCTGCCCCATCACGACCGGGCCGCGGTAGATCGTGGCTCCCCCGTCGGTGATCGTGACCACGGGCGCCCAGCCGAACCCGAACTGGAAGATCCGCACGCCGTCGAAGCTCACGGGGTGGTTGATCGTGACGGTGTCCGGTCGCGCGAGCGTCCCGTCGGGGTTCAGCAACTCGACCTTCGACGTGAAATCCATCGGGACTCCGCTCTGCCGGAACGCGTCGGAGTAGTCGAGCAGCTTGATGCCGATCCCCGTATGGGAACCCGACGAGAACCGCCCCGTCCGAAGATCGCCGTCGTAGTTGAACGCCGCGTCGGTCCACGTTTGTCCCTCGACGATCGTCGCGTGCCCGACGTACCCGGTCCCCTTCCCCACGATGACGGCGACCAACAGCACGAGGAACGCCCAGTGGAACACGAGGCTGCCCACCTCCCGGAGCGCGCCCTTCTCGGCCGCGACGGCGCGTCCGTCGTCCGCAAGGGCGATGCGGTAGCCGTGGCGCCGAAGCACCGTGCGCGCCGTCGCCGCGACCGCCTGCGGATCGGCGGGTACGCGCAGCTCCCGGTATTGCGGGAAGGCGTCGATCTCCCTCGCCTGGATCGGACGCTGGCGGATCGTACGGATCATCGCGCGCGATCGTGGGAGCAGACAGGCGATCAGGGACACGAACAGCAAGGTGAGGATGAGCACGAACCACCAGGACCCGAAGACGTCGAAGAAGCCTGCCCGGAGGAACAGCGCGCCGAGGAACGGATGCGCCAGCCGGTACGACGCGACCCGCTCCGGGCTGTTCGGGATCTGCGGGAGGAGCGAGCCCACCGCGGCAGCGGCGGCCAGCAGGAAGAGCAGCACGAGGGCCGTGCGCATCGAGCGAAGGGTCCGCCACGCGAGCGCGAACGACTGCCGAAGCGTGATCCGGGGAGGCGCGGAAGGACTCATGTGGCCGACAGGATGCTACCGCGAGCCGCCACGTCAGAGGCCGGGCGCGAAGCGCTGGAGCGGCGCGATCAGGTACCGCGTGAAGGTCCCGGTGATGAGCATGATGCCCATCCCCACGAGCAACGACCCCGAGGCCACCGTGATCACCCGGTAGTTGCGTCGGAACCAATGGAGCGTGCCGGAGAGCCACTGCACCCCGAGGCCGATGAGGAGGAACGGAACGCCGAGCCCCAGCGAATACACGACGAGCAGGAGGACCCCGCGCGCGGTGCTCTGGGTGCTCGCGATGAAGAAGATCCCACTCAGCACCGGCCCGATGCAGGGCGTCCACCCGGCCGCGAAGGCCATGCCGAGCGGGAACGCGCCGGCGACGCCCGGGCGCACCTTGTGCAGGAACGGCCGGCGCTCGGCGTAGAGCGCGATCGACCCCCGGCCCAGGGCGTAGCCGATCATCAAGAGGCCCAGGGTGATGACGACGAGCCCCGCGATCGTCTGCCCGGCGGAGCCCTTGAAGAATCGGACGCTCGAAGCGAACGCGCCAAGCAGGGCGAACACGAGGGTGAATCCGCCGATGAACAGCACGATCGGCAGGAGGCGACGAGACCGGGGTCGCTCCGCGTCGCCCGCCATCCCCCCGTCAACGGCCGACGCACCGGTCACGAACGACAGGTAGCCGGGCACCAGCGGGAACACGCACGGGCTGGCGAACGACACGATGCCCGCGACGAAGGCGAGCGCAGGGGCCCACCATCGGGCCAGAGCGGATGTGGTGTCGGCGAGCATCGCGACGTGCGGCTCAGTGTAGGTGCCGTACCACGGGTGGCCGAGAGGGGTTGCTATGATGCCGCCGCCGCGGCCAGGAGGGATGGAAGGCACGAGCGCAATGAGTCAGATCGACGTCGCGACGAAGTCACCGATCCGGCAGCGCACGCAAGGCCTCAGATCCCGGATCGAGGTGTTCGTCCGGAACTTCGAGTGGACGTGGACGAGCGCCGTGCTCTTCTCCATGGCGCTGCTCTTCTTCCTGCTGATCTCGGCGGTCGTGATGCCGTCGTTCTGGATGTACTACGCGGAGCAGAAGATCGGCTGGGCCGGCCCGACCGACCTCCAGGCCTTCCTCGAGAAACCCTTCGGGACCAGCATCACGAACCCGCTCAGCCTCGAGGGGTACAAGCAGGTCCGTGACGCCATCGCGATGGGCCTCACCACGGGTCCCATCGTCACCGTGCTCGTGGCATCCGCGGCGATGCAGAACTGGCGCCGCAAGCTCCGCGGTAGTAGCGGAGACTCCCGACCCTCCGGTGGATACCGGTAGGAGCGCACATGCCGTTCACGAAGACCGAGGTCGACATCCACGATGACTACGTCGTGGAGACCGTCGACCCCGCCTGGCTCGCGCAGGGCGTGAAGTCACCGAAGCACCTCATGCTCGACCCCGACAACTGCATCCTCTGCCGAGCGTGCGAGGACGTGTGCCCGTGGAACTGCATCTGGATGATGTCGACCGAGATCGTCCGGGACGCGGACGAGGACCCCGTGGAGGCGGAGGTCAGCGTGGCGAACGCCGTCTTCGTCGTCGATGACAACGCGTGCACGCGATGCTCGGTGTGCGTGGACCGGTGCCCCACGGACACGCTGTACTATGCGCGCCTGCCGGAGTCGGCCGGCGGGCGGCGCACGATGGCCGAGGTCCCTGCCTCGCAGGCGGCCTCGGAATGATCGTCGTGACGATCGCGCGAGGAAGGTAGAAGGGAAGCGTGGCGAAGATCAAGCTGCCGGATCTCCGCGAGTCCGAGGTTTGGAAGTCGATGTTCCGCCCGGGCTCGATCTACCGGAAGGGCTACAAGGACACATCGCGCGACCGCGCACTCGCAACGATGAACAACGTGCTCTGGCACCTTCACCCGACGAAGGTGAAGCGCCACGGGCTCAAACTGACGTACACGTTCTGCCTGGGCGGGATCTCGTTCTTCCTGTTCGTGCTGTTGACGCTGACCGGGATCTTCCTGATGTTCTTCTACCGCCCGATGGCCGACATCGGCGGCGCCGTCGCGTACCAGGACATGCAATCCATCCGCACGTCGGTGTTCTTCGGCGATCTCGTCCGCAACCTGCACCGATGGGGAGCGCACCTCATGGTGCTGTCGGTGACGCTCCACATGGCTCGGGTCTTCTACACCGGCGCGTACAAGCCGCCGCGGGAGTTCAACTGGGTGGTCGGCGTTGTGCTCCTGTTCCTCACGCTCGGATTGTCGTTCACGGGCTACCTGCTCCCGTGGGACCAGCTGGCGATCTGGGCCATCACGGTCGGCACCTCGCTCGCAGGCTACTCGCCCTTCATCGCGAAGCAGGCCAACTTCCTGCTGCTCGGCGGAGCCATCGTGAGTCCCAGTACGTTGCTCCGCTGGTACGTGCTCCATGTCCTCGCGCTGCCGTTCGTACTGGTCCTGTTCCTCGCGGTCCACTTCTGGCGGATCCGCAAGGACGGCGGGATCTCGGGGCCGCTCTAGGGAGGCGACGGGATGAACTGGGAGGAAGTCCCGAAGGACATGGGTGCGTACCAGCAGACGCTGGACGCCCAGCTCGCCGCGGGCACCGACCGGCGCGTCGCCGAGGGACGCGCCCGATCGAGGGC